>JABFSV010000507.1 GCA_013140405.1 Methyloglobulus sp.
AAAAGAATCAAGCCGACACCGATGGTGTCAAGGTATTGGGGCAAATCGTCGATACTAAAAAACAAGCCCAACCCGACAACAATTAGCAGAACAGGAAGGATTAATTGCTTAAACCATTCCATTTTGGTGTTGCCGATAGAAGCCTTCAAGCCTGGGCGTAGCAACAGGGCTGCGATTATCATCAATGGATATTCGTAAACCGCATTAAAAATAAATGGCGCTACAAATGTGTTGAACATTCCACCTAACATGCCAGCAAATGACATAATTAGGTAATAGGTAGTTAGGTGTTTGGTGTTCGGCCTTAGCCGAGCGAGTTCACCATGACATACCATTACCGCCAGAAAAAATGCGGTCAGGTGCAAGCCCAGGTCAACCCAGTAAGGTAGCACCGCCGGATTGATGAAAGAATAAGCAATAAACGGCAGCAACACGATGGGTTGCAGAGTGACCATCAACGAATGGACTTTATCATGCCATTTTGAGAACACGATAACGAAGGTGAGCAGGTATAGGGTCAGAGGAATAATCCACAGCAATGGCACCGAAGCGATGTCTGTGCTGATGAAAGTGGTCAATCCCAGTAACAAGCTGGATGGCACAAAGGCCAGTGCCAGCCAATGCAATTTGGTCACAATACTGAGTTCACCGTCGTCAGCTGCGGGTTCTTCGGTAGCATCCTTGGCTTGCTGTGCTTTCCAGACAGTAAAAGCGCACGCGGCTATCAAGACACAAAGCAACAGGAAGCCAATGCTCCAGTAAGATTTTTGGTTAGCCAAGCCAATATTGGGTTCGAGCAAAAAGGGATAGCTCAGCAACGCAATCATACTGCCGGTATTGCTGGCGGCATAGAGGTAATAGGGGTCGTGGCTAGTGTGGTGCCCGACGTTGGCGAACCATTTTTGGATCAAGGGGGCGGTGGTGGAAACCACAAAAAATGGCAGGCCTATTGAAAGAAACAATACCCCAAGCAGCCAAAACGTCGGGTTGCTTTCAGTTGGCGGGGAAACACTATCGGGCAAAGCAACAGGCAATGCCAAAAAACTGACCAAAATGACGGCGATATGTACCAGGATTTGCTTATGTTGGCTTAGTCGGGTTGAGAGATAATGGGCATAAAGATAGCCGAGAAATAAAATGCTTTGATAAAACACCATGCAGGTGTTCCAGACGGCGGGAGAGCCACCCAACAAAGGCAGCAAAATTTTCCCGAACATCGGTTGCAACACAAACATCAATGCCGCACTGGTGAATAAGGTCCCCGCAAATAAAAAAATCAGAAGTAAGCTGCGGTCTGTTGGCGTGTTGGTTGACGAATTCATTGTTATTTTAGTGTGGTTTGAGCTGGGTTTAATCTGGTCTAACTCGTTAATCGCCCTATGATAAACTATTTGTCTTTCTGATAGGCAATCGAAAATGGCACGACAATAAAAAAGGCGGTCGAACCGCCTTTTTTAAAGTAAATAGACATGCTCTTTATAATGAGCCGAAAAACGCGGCCAATGCCTTTATCTCTTCTTCCGAAAGATTTCCGGCAATCGCTTGCATTGCCCCATTTATGCGCGAACCGTCTTTGTAAGCGGTCAATTGTTTAGCCAGATAATCGGGATGTTGCCCCGCCAGTCTTGGATACTGGCCATTACCCTCGCCAGATGCACCATGACAACCCAGACACACAGTGGCTTTAGATTTGCCCTGTTGCACTAAAGCAGGGTCGCCACCGGCTTTAGCCGCTTGCTGCACCGCAAAATAAGCGCCGTAGTTATTAATATCTTCAGCCGTTAAATTGCTTGCCTTTGCTTGCATGGCAGGATTTTTTCTTTCACCGGATTTAAATGCATTCAGTTGGTTAACAATATAAACCGATTGCTGTGCCGCTAGGCTAGGGAATTGCGGATCATTGCCTTTCCCCTTGTCGCCATGGCATACAAAACAGGTGGCTGCTTTTTGTTCCACCGCTGACAACTCATTCGCCGAGGCTTGCATGGTGCCAAAACAGGCCAGGGATAACAAAAAAATAAACGCTTGCCTTAATAAGTGCATGAATCACCTCAATAGATTTAATACAAAGGCCTCTAGCAAACAAGGGGCTGATTCCAGAAGTGTTTGATTATAATTCAGTTCTTAATATACAGCCAAACGTGAAGAAAGATAATGAAAAATTCGTTAATCCGCAAAAGGTGTTTTTTTGCTTGTTATAGGTTGAAAGTGGCTAAATAAACTTGCAAAAAGTAAGCAGAAATGTGATTATTGATAACACTTGTATTTTGCAAGTAACAATCTGATAATTCCGATGCGAGGTCAATATGAAGTTATATCATTTCCCAATATCCCCCAATTCCAGACGAGTTGTCGCCGTTCTCCATCATTTGCAGTTAGATTGCGAATTGGAAGTGGTGGATTTAAGCAAGGGCGAGCAAATGCAGCCCGAGTTTCTCAAATTAAATCCCAATCACATGATTCCTGCGTTAGTTGATGGCGATTTTGTATTATGGGAATCAAACGCCATCATGCAATATCTTTGTTCCAAAGTGCCAAATACCACGCTTTGGTCGGCTGATTCCCGTGTCCAAGCTGACATTAACCGCTGGCAGTTTTGGCAAGCAGCACATTTTGGAAGCGCTTGTTCCGTCATGATTTTTGAACGGGTCGTGAAAAAACTTTTCATGTCCGCTGAAGCAGATTTACAAGAAGTCGCCAAAGGTGAAGAACGTTTCCACCGCTTTGCACAAGTGCTGGAGCAACATCTTAAAGGCCGTGAATGGTTGGTGGGAGACACTGTGACACTGGCTGATTTTTCGGTCGGTTCATTCCTTGATTTGGCGGAACTCGCACAATATCCGATGACACCTTATACGGAGATCCAGCGCTGGTATCGCAATATTGAAGAGTTGCCAGCCTGGAAAAGCTCAGCGCCAGCAGCCCGTTAAATATCACTCTGACCGATATTAGCTGAAAGAGGGGGTTAAATAAACAATGTATTTCAAATAGTTATAGTTTTTTAAATTAAAGAAGTGGCGTATTAATACGGTTTTTTGTATTTCGTTGTCATCCTAAACGTAAATTATCTTTATTGCTGCTATCTACGCCATTAGTTCGTCGTACACCATAGGGATTTTTACTAATTAGTATTAAGAATGCGATTGAAATTAAAAATAACATCGGCAACACAACGTTATTGCTCAGTCTAAATGGAACAATATCAACTGACAAAAGGGCATCATATAAGCCATGTATGGCGGCAGTAAAAACCATGCTGCCGGTATAAATAAATATACATCCGAATATTATGCCCGCTAATGCTATGAGTAGTAATCCACCAGTCTGTCCGTTGTAAATATATTGGACGTGCGAAAGCGTAAATAGCAGGGTTGCGATGGGTAAGGCTATCTTGTAGCCGTATTTCGATTGTAAAGCGTTTTGAACGATTCCTCGGTAAAACAGTTCCTCTCTGAACCCAGCAGCAATGCCTGATATTACAAAGACGATCTGCCACAAGACAGTTTCATTTTGGGCATTGCTGTAGGCAACTGCGAAAAGCAAAAACAACAGGATCGCGGTGGTAAATTGTGGGTTTAATAAGTCTTTTGTGTTGAATGAATAGTTAGGCTTATAAAAATATTTTTGGTAAAAATTGGCATAGAATCCAATTGAAATAACTCTTAACCCTGTCCTGAGAATCTCCCCCGTATAAGACCATTGCCCAAACCATCGGGCTAGAATAAAGGAAAGCGTTAGATAACTAATTTCGAGTATTACAGCAAATAAGATTATTCTTTTCATTATTATTTCTCATTGCATCACGTTTGCCAACGTCGCTAAAAGCACAACCATCACTAGGCTTTTACTTTGTGTTTTTTCACATTCTGAATTCAGCCAACCTTCTCGACTATTTTGCCAAAGCATCAGAATATGCAACGAAATTCTACGAGAAAACGCACTACAAACAAAGCGTGTTTTGCAAATAATTGGAGAAACCCAATCCGAACTTAAATAGGGAAGAAAGCCTTGCCGATTGCACACCGACGTTGTGAAACCAATTCTGTAAATCAAAGGTATCGGCAGGACTCATTGCCCTGAAATCAATAGCCAAACGTGGCACAAAAAGGACAATAAATTAAAGGAGATAGAGTCATATCAAAAAATGAAGATGCTGAATCCTATACGTAACTAGAAAGAGTTTTGTCGCCACGCAATAACTTGCCAAAGGACAACATTAGTCAAGCTAAAAACTTCATTCACTCCTGGTGAATTATTCCACAGATAACGGAATTGAATAGCTCTACTCTTTAGGCAGGGTCATATTCAAACTAGCAACAAATGAAACAACAGAAATAACCGAATTTTTTATCGGTTCAAGACAATTGGCTTGGCTAAAGCCTGAACAGATATGCCTCTTTATTGGTAATTGAAGGGTAACAATTTCCGCAATGCTTGGTGTTATTAGGGGGATTCTATAACTGGAAGTTGTTTCACTATAAAAATCCATGTTCTGAAAAATTATTAACTGTCCTTGAGGAGATAGACCATGTGTAGATCCCACTTAGCTTTTCTGATTGCGGTCAGCATCAACTTGCTGGTTTTAAATCCCGTTCAAGCAAATATATTCACTGTCGGTGTTGGTGCAGGCTGTACGCACGCCACTTTAGATGAGGCTCTAAGCACTGCTGCTGCTTCCTTAGGCGCTGATCAGATACGGCTGTCCCAAACGATTCAGTACCATAACATCGAAGCCCAAATAATTAATCAAAACATCGAAATAAAGGGTGGATACGAAACCTGTCAAAGTTCCGATGCAATTGGGAGTGTTAGCTTGGAAGGCGATGGTGGCACTCCCAAAAGCGTATTGCAGATTCGTGGCGGTGGTATTGTTCGATTAACACAATTAACTATTGCAAAAGGCGATGGGAATGACAACTCCGATGGCGGTGGTATTGATTATAAAGGCAGTGGGGCATTGATCCTGGATTCCGTCATTCTCGACCACAATCACGCGGGTAATGGTGGGGGAATATACTTTAGAGGAGATGGCGCGGGTGCCAAGCTGACGCTGCTGGATAATAATTACATCCAATACAACAGCGCCGCTCGCAGTGGCGGCGGCATTTACTTAAACGGTAGAGCTATGTTGAACATGGCCGGCAGAAATAGCGTCGTGACCCATAACACGGCTTATGGTGTAACTCCTATCCCTAATCAACCCCTTATCGAGGGTTATGGGGGAGGCCTCTTTGTTCAAGCGCCGGCCAATGCAGAAATTGGCTCTGGCGCAGATAGCAATGGCAGCGTGTTCTTTCAGAATGAAGCCAGAATGGGTGGGGGTATTGCTGTGTTAGGTAATAGCCTCGGTCATGCAAACTTGGTGCGCTTGTTTTCTGGATATGTCAATTCGCCCATGCGGGTGAGCGGTAATAAAGCCAATGAAAAAGGCGGCGCGATTTACGTTTCAGCCAAAGCGGTCAATTCATATTTTTCGCGTCCTGGCGTATGTTTGCTCGATACCTCTTTGGAAGGCAATTCAGCCCCGAAGGGCGCGGCTGTTTTTGCGGAAAAAGCAACCAATGCCAGCGGTTCGGAAAGCCCCTATTTTTCAATCAACGCCTGTCCAAGACCAAATAATGCGCCAACTTGTCCAACAGGCAGTAATTGCAGCCATATTAGCGGCAATGTCGAACCGGTCATCCCTGGTAAACCAAATACTGGGTCTATTATCGAATTAGATATGGTTGATAAAACACATAGCCAGGCCAATCGGCTTAACAGTTTTGCAGCACATGGCAATGCCGCTGGCTCGCTTATCAAGCTAAACGGAGGGGAGCTATCCTCAACGCGTATCCAAAATTGTTTGGTTTGGGGGAATACAATCAGCCAGTTCATAGTAGACGCACCCGAAGCAGCGACAATAATCAACCAATGTACAATAGCCGCCAATACGATAAATACTATTTCACAATATATATTCAGGTTGCATCAACCAAGCGGCTCCCCGCAAAGGTTGTCCAAGGTGATCAATTCAATCATCGCTCAACCCAGAAAACAAGCGGTAACCTTAACTGGCGACTTGCCTTTATTCGAAGCAGCGCATGTGTTTAGCAATGCCCCTTTTGTTAATGGCATTATCCAACGTTATCTCACCAATCAAGATCCTGGGTTTGTAAATCCGAGCGCATTCGATTTCCGTTTGAAACCTGACTCTGCTGCTATCGACTACGCACCCTTGTACGGAGATGGTTTGGCGACCGACGTAACGGGCAATAAACGAACTGTCGACCTGCCTAAAACTAATCTTAGTGGACTTCGTGATGTTGGGGCTTACGAAGTGCAAATACCGATACAATCCATTCCAAAAGATTTGCCGGTATACATTAATGGCAGCACCACGGAATGGAAGGAATTGTTAAAACAAACGCTTGCAGAAGGGGGGCGTACAGTTGTGCTTGCTCCCAATGTCGATATGGATTTGAGCGGGGAAGAAGGCCTTTATATCGGCCCCAACACGACACTGACCAGCAATAACGCCCGTACTCCGAATAATCCTGGGCCACGTTTGTTTACGACAACGCGCCCCAAGCCGTTATTCCTTATTCGCTGCAACGGTGTAAATATTTTCGGCGACAATGTTACGGTTGAAGGTTTTCGCCTCATCGGGCCGCATTTTAATTCGGAATCCGGTAGCTCAAATGAAGAGCGCGGCATTATGGTCGAGTCTTGTAGAGGCGTTAAGGTTCGGAATATGGAAGTCGCCGGATGGAGCGGTCAGGCAATCTATGTTTCGGACTCTGTAAACCGGATTACTGACGACAATGCTGTGCAGGTTAGCAATAGTTTCATTCATCATAATCAGCATGATGGTGGTGAAGGTTATGGTGTCGAGTCTGCCCATGGCGCAAGGGTAATTATCGAAAAGAATGCTTTCGACTTTAACCGACATGCCATCATGGCAAGTGGTTTGAATGGCCCTCTGGATGAGGCTAATCCAAACTCACCTTTAAACGGTACAGGTTATATAGCACGTCATAACTTGGTGCTTAGAGGTGGCGGTTACCATGGTAGTTATGGCCCCTATACGCATTACACGCAACAGTTTGATGTGCATGGTACGACCAAATGTGTCAGTTTCGATCCATTTGATTGGTTTTCCGATAGTCTATGCGGTCAAGCAGGTGACACCTTTGAGATAGCAAACAATGCCTTTCAGTATACGGCCGGTTATGCCATCAAATTCCGAGGCAATCCAACTAACTATGCCTTAGTAGCAAATAATATCTTTGCCCACGGCAGCAGTAGCGATGCAATCACTCAAAACGGCAATGCTGGGCCAGGCGACAATATCACAAATCCTATTCAGCTATCAGGAAACCAATATAATTTTCAGTCTTATGGAAAATATGGTGTTTGCGACTTTGACGGTGATGATATTGACGATCTATTTTTAGCCACAGGTGTAAATTGGTGGTATTCAAGCAGTGGCAAAGCGCAATGGACATTCCTTAAAGATGCAACAGAACGGTTGCCGCAAGTAGGGTTGGGTGATTTTGATGGCGATGGCAAATGCGATGTTGTAGCGGGCGGTACACCTAATCCGCTGCAAATTGCCAGTGGCGGCACTGGCGAATGGAAAGTGTTAACGGATATGTCTGGCGTACCACTGGTGGATCCTTTCAATCAGTTGCGATTTGGCGATTTTAATGGAGATGGGCGTACCGATATCTTCTTCCGTGGAAACGATGGGCAATGGCAAATTATTTCGCCCGGCTACGAAGGTGTGCTGGGAGTCTATGATTGGACACCTATCCAAAGTTCAGGCTTTCCGCTTAGCGATCTTCGCTTCGGCGATTTCAATAACGACCAAATTACCGATGTTATCGCCATTCAAGGCGGGCATTGGTCAGTATCTTGGGGCGGCAAATCGACATGGGTTCAGCTTAACGGCAGCCTTTCGGATAGTTTGAAACCGGTATTAATCGGCGATATAGATCATAACGGATTCGACGATATTATACGTTACCGTGTTACTGCATCGCCGCCCCAAATCGGCGATCCACCTGGCTTACTATACCTGAATTATATATTGGAGGTTTCTTGGGATGGCGTAAGTGGCTGGTCTAATCTTCAATTCATACGTCTGCAATCAGGCTTTGCTCCAGTGGTCACACCTCGCTTGGTAGGGCGTTTCCGAAAGGATAAAGGCATGGATTTGTTGGGATTGGCCAATAACCGTAGCGGTAAAATATTCGATGTGATAAGTAAACAATATACCGATCACAGTCTTTATGCTTACTGACCGAATATACTAAAAACTGGAAATTGTATTGAACCTTGAAAAGAGTCACTTATCCGACTTCAGGTTTCATAATCCAAACCAGGCAGAAGGGAGAGATGGGAAGATATAAGCTATAAATAGCTTAGGCTAATGGGCGGTTACTGGCTGAAGCCTTGCTCGGTAACCGTCCAATAAGTCAGAAGCCGTTTGGGATGGGATAAATAGAAAAAGAAGATGCTTTTTGCCAGTTACCACCACTGAGACAAACTAAATCCCTTTGCGGTGTTCAGGGAATCCTTAGATAGATTTAAAATTTCTTACCAGTTTGATATTGATTCGATATAATGAATCTGCTTGATTAATTCTCGAGGGGAGACGTTATGAAAACCACGTTGCTTTATTTGTTGGCTACGCTACTGTTCTGTCTGAATTGGCAAACTGCCTGGGCAGAAAAAACCAATTTCGAACAGGTCAAAAAAAATTATTACGACACCCATCCCGGTAAAGGTAGCCATGGTGAGTACTGGCAACCGATCCCAATTCAAAAATACTGGAATCCCAAGGATTTTTATACGCCCCCGAAAACAATTCAAGGTGAATTCAGCCAGGAAAACTGCGTTGGCTGTCACGAGGCTACCACGCCTGGGGCTTACCACGCCTGGAAAAAAAGTGTCCACAGCAATCTGGCTACAATCCGCAACATTCCCGATACCGACGTACGTGCTTATAAAAAGGCAAAATTGACAGAAGTTGAAAGCAATCTGCACGAACTCGGTTTGCTGGAAAAAGATCAGCCGCTTTCTCAAGTCGGCTGCATCGACTGCCACGGTGGTTTAGGCAAAAAGACTATCGATCATGCTAAAGACTTGATAATGCCAGACCGCGCTGCTTGCGGAACGTGCCATCAAGATGAATTTGCCGAGGCGGAGTCCGAGAAGGAGCAAACGTGGCCTCAAAAGCAATGGGATAAAGGCCACCCATCACATGCGGTTGACTGGGCAGCCAATGTTGAAAATGCGGTTTGGGCGGCGATGCCTGAACGTGAAGTCGCACAAGGCTGCGATTCTTGCCATTATCAACAAAATAAATGCGATGGCTGCCATACCCGCCATACTTTCTCGGTAGCAGAAGCACGCCAGCCAGAAGCCTGTTCTACCTGCCACAATGGCGCAGACCATAACGAGTTTGAAAACTTCATGCTGTCCAAGCACGGCACACAGTTCTTGACCATGGGTAAAAGCCAATGGAACTTTGAAGCCCCCCTGAAGGATGCCATCACCAAAGGAGGTTACACTGCGCCGACTTGCCAGCTCTGCCATTTCGAATTTCACGGGGAGTATTCCCATAATCTGGTGCGTAAAGTCCGTTGGGCATTCAATCCAACGCCAGGCATTGCCGACAACCTGAATCATCCTTGGTTTGAAGATCGCAAGAAAGCCTGGGTACAGACTTGTACCTTGTGCCATTCCGAAAGTTTTGCCAAGGCTTATTTGGACGCCGCCGATAAAGGCACCATTCAAGGCCTAAAAGTGGAGCAGGAAGCAAAAAGTGTTATCAAAGCTCTCTATAAAGACGGTTTACTCACAGGACAAAATACTAATCGTCCCGCACCACCTGCGCCTGAAAAAGATGATGCGGGCGGCTTTTTCCAATTGTTTTGGGCGAAAGGGAATAATCCCAGCCGCGTCGAACGGATTTATGCCGATATGTGGGAGCATGACTTGATCAAGCATTACAAAGGCATTTTCCATGCGAACCCAGGCGGCTATACCTATACCGAAGGTTGGTCTGCTCTCATGCGCGATTATGCCGAGATTATGGATGAAGACACCAAGTTGCGCGAGGCAGCAAGAAATAAGTCCGGCACAGACGCTAAAGTGGTTTCCACTACTGGCGGCAGCAGTGACAAGACCGATTACGGTACATTATTGGCTGGCTTTATCTTGGTCATACTTGGGCTTTTTGTCGGCTACCTTGTCCTCAAACCTAAACAAGAGGATCAATAGTCTTGTGGCTTGGGTATTGAAAAAAGGTGCGTTACTATTGATTTGCGGAGCGCTGCTGTTTACTGGCAGCGCGATGTTGATTCAACAAGCCAGGGTTGCTTTTTTTGATGGCGGTGAATCCGAGCAAACAAGGCCAGCACCGCTTAATGTTACTCTTCTCCATGGGCAAACATCTGATCTACAGGGCGCTTTTCCAGTAGATTCTGTTGATAACTATACTATTGAACGGGGTGGCAAAGATGCTTTCAGTCTTTTGCTGGCGCATTATAAAGATGACCAGAATCAACAACGCCGTGCCGTGCTGTTCCCTAAAGGTAAACAAGAGGCAAGGGCGTTGCCAAGCCCTACCGGATTACGACAAGCCATATGGCAAGATGCGGCTAAAGCCATCAGCGAAAACACGCCGAAAGATGCACTGATATTGAGCTGGTGGGATGATGGGCAGAGAATCCACTTTTTGGGCGGACGGGATGCCTGGGTTAGCAAGCCATCATCGCAAACTTTCATCAGCCCAATTTGGAAGCAATTGCAGGGAAATTTGTTATTGGCTTCCGATTCCGAACGCGGACAACTATCAAGCATGGCACGTTGGTTGACGATGGATAGCGAGAAGGCTTTAGCAGAAATGCGCCAGATGTTTGGGTCATCACGACCAATTTATTTGCTCGTCACCAATGACTTGTTAATGCGCCTGGGTGAAATGGTGGACTATGGTGGCACATCGTTAGCGTTCAGTTCAAAAGCTGTCCCGGCGCATGACAACCTGCATGGCGACATAGCCCAGATCAAGCAGTGGGCTTATGAAGAAGGCAGCGGCAACTATCTGGTGCAAAAAGAGGGGCTGAATTATCATGTTTGGACGACCCCTAAAGGCTCAGTAACAGAAAACAAATCCCTGCTTGTGCGTCTGCTGCCTTTTGTTGATTCCCTCAAAAAACTTCCAGAAGGTGTCCATTTGGTCTACCAAAGCCATTGGGGTGGTCATTTGTCGGTATATAGGCTTGATTTGTAGTTTCTGAAAATAAATGAAGGGGCTGGTAATGCTTTGTCGGAGCGTATGCTGGATTAGTGCCAAGACAGAAGATGAAATGCCGCAATCAAGTTAGCTTGATACACTATGCCCACCAAGCGTTTTTCGTTGTTTACTATCGGGATTTGTCTAAAGCCTTCATTTGACAACAGAGGAATGAGGTCGATGACATGCGTGCTTTCAGCCAGCATGGTAACGGGAGATGACATAATATGTCCGACTGATTCCGGTTTATCAGTTGATATGTCAGGTGTGCGCCGTATGAAAGCTCGGAGTCTTTCCTGAAAGGTTTCACGGGTATTCATGTTTATGAATTTAAAAAAATCATGCCAGGTAATAATGCCAATAACACGCCTGGATTTGTCGATAACCGGTAATGCCTTAAGATTTTCACGTTGCATTAGCTTCCATGCCTCCTCAACATCAGTTCCGTATTCAACCGTTAACAATAATATCTGCACAGCTTATCTCGGTGCTGTGCCGCTTAACGCTTTGCATCTGGACATCGGCCAGCAATCTACTTAGATCCCCAGTGCTGACATCCATAAATGTATCCATTTTCTGTAGCACCTGTTCCACGTCTTGCTCAGAAATTCCAGGTTGTTGGGTAAGCTCAACGATAGGGTCGTTATTGCTGTTTTTGTAAGATTTTCGGGGTCTAATTGGGTACTCATGGCGCAACAACCAACGGTTGACGACAATAGCCAAAACCAGCATGACCGCTATATTTAAGCTTACTGGCAGCAGTACAAAACCGTAGCCTAATGATACGATTGAATCGCCTGATATGACGGGTGTCAGCGCGGATGCAGCGCCAGGTGGATGGAGGCAACGCAATAGCAACATGGCAAGGACACTGCCGCCGACGGCAAATGCTGATGCGAAAGCCGTATCGGATACAATTTGGGCGCAAACAATTCCGATAGCCGTCGATACCAGTTGTCCCCCGACCAGGGGCCACGGCTGTGCAAGTGGGCTGTTAGGGATAATAAAAACAATGACCGCTGATGCCCCCATTGAAGCGATGAGCATTGGATAAGCAGTGGGTAGGGTGAATTGCTGAGATACCCATGCCATTGCCAGTATGACAGTGAAGCACGAAGCGACAGAAAGAAGTTTTCCCTTGAAACTCAGGTTTACTGGGTCAACGGGTATGGCACGAATAAGCCTGTTAATGTTCACCGTGTTTAACTGATTGTTTAGTTAGGCGAAATCAGGAATGCATCGGTATAAATGTCTGCTATTGAAGCACCTTTGAGAAAGGATTGTTTTTTCATTTGATTGACCATTTCAGGATGGCCGCAGAGAAATACCCGCCAGCTATTTAAATCAGCAAGTTGGGAAAACACGCAGTCATTCACTCGGCCAGCCGAAAAACCACCAGGAACTTGGTTGCCAGATACGCAGGGCGTGTAATGAAAGTTTGTATATTGTTCAGTAAGCTGGCGCATTTCGTCAATTCTGTAAAGGTCTTCAACTTCACGGCTACCATGAAAAAGATGGATAGGGCCGGAATGCCCGTGTGAGAGTGCATCCGTCAGGATTCCAGCTAACGGTGCCAAACCAGTCCCCGTCCCAACCAGCAATATGCCTTGCTCATGCCGCTCAGGAATATAGAAACAATGTCCACGCGGTTCCGAGACAGCGATTGAATCGCCAACACTGACTTCATCGTGCAGCCATGTGCTGAATATGCCGTCTGGCAAGCGGCGGATATGAAATTCCAGCGTATTCGATTTTTGCGGAATATTGGCGATTGAATAACTGCGTGTCAGGCCATCATTTCTTTGCAAATTAACAAACTGTCCGGCATTGAATTCAAAGGCATCGTCAAATGCGATGATTAATAGGATAGTATTCCTGTTGAGTAACGTGTTGACGACGACAGTTCCCATCCTATAAAACTCCGATTGGTCGGGGAGTTTTATGTGCATGTCCTGCTCTGGGTAACACTGGCAGGCCAGAAAATAATTCTGTTTTATCAGGGTGTTTTTTAACCCAGACTGGGCGGATGACGGCGGTGTTACGTCCGTGCTGCGTAACATGCAGCTATGACAGGTGCCTTTTTTGCAAGCATAGGAAAGATTAATATTTTCCCGCAACAACGCATCGAGAACAGTCTCGTCCGGCTGGCAAGCAAAATTATTTTGTTCAATGGTTAAAGTAAACATAATGTGCACCTTTTATGCAAGACTCAAGGACGACTGGTTGATCGCCCTTGTGACTGACTAAAGCGGTTTTGGTTATCTCCCCAAAACATCTTTCCGCGTACTTTCAGCAATTGCCGCAGCCTCTGCAATCAGGTCTTCCGGCACTTTCAATTCCACGAGAGTGGCGCCCAAGTGTTCCATGACGGCATTAAAATGATCTTCATTCAGTCCTATTTTGACCAGACCAGCATGGGCATTCCGCATATCCTGTCCTGTATAGTTGTTGGGGCCGCCGAAAGCCATAGTAAAGAACGCCTTTTGCTTGGCTATTTGCTTGTCCATGTCGGCGTTGTCAAAAAACCGGTTGATACGGTAATCGTTCAGTACTTTGCGGTAAAAAACATTAACAGCTGCATCCACGGCTGGCTCGCCGCCGATTCTTTCATAGAGTGTTTCGCTCATCAGTTGTCTCCAGATTTGAAGGTAAAATTTCCGTCGCTATTTCAAAAACGCGACCAATAAGTAGCGATTGGTGTGGCTACGAAAAAATAATAGCTAATAAATACAATTTATACAATAAAAATATGTTATAAGTTTTATATTTATTGTTTCATAGGCTATAATTTTCTTTATTGTTATGATAATTAAACAAATTTTCAAAAAGGAAACTTTATGGCCGATCAAATAGGCTCACGTCAGCGCCAAATTTTAGAACTGCTGCTTGAAAATAAAGAAGGGCTTTGCATTGATGAAATGGCTAAGGCATTACACATTTCGCGCAATGCGGTTCAGCAACATATTTCCGTGCTTGAACTTGAGGGCTATCTTCAGGCGGGTGAGTTAAATAAAACAGCAGGCCGTCCAGTGCGGCGTTATGTGTTGACCGAAGCGGGCATCAACAGTTTTCCAAAGCAATATGCCTGGTTTTCTAAGCTCATGCTGACCGACCTGAAAAGCGAAATTGGCCCTGAAGCGTTTCAGCGTTACATGTACAAGCTGGGAAATAACTTGTCACAAAGTTACAAATATCGGTTTACGGGAAAGAAGCCGGCCGAGCGCCGCGAAGAATTATTGAAAATAATGGACGATTTGGGTTTTAAGACTGGTAGCAAGGCTGACCAAAGCGGCATTGAACCACCGACTATTAAAGCCTATAACTGTATTTTCCATGACTTGGCTCAAAAGCATAATGAGATTTGTCAGTTTGATATAGCCCTTATGTCTGCCTTGCTAGAACAGGATGTCGAGCTTTCGGAATGTATGGCAAAAGGGAGTGGAGTGTGTTGTTTTAAAATCACCAACAAATAATATTAACCCAGGATCATAATCGCGATAATCCGGGGTCATTCGATTCAAAAACCATTGATTTCGATTGATTGGAGTTTTTTTACGGCCTGCGCTGCCAACGGACTTAGCCCTTCACCATTGTCGTTGATATGTTTGATAATGGCCTTTCTCATGCGCGGGTCCCATGACCGCAGGATATGTTTTTTTACGCCTTCAGCAGCGATTTCTTTGTCACTTTCTGAATTAAAGAAGTCGGCAATATCATTGGCCATTTTAATCAATTTTTCGATGTGCATTTAAGCTGGACTATTTTATCAAGGTTGGGTAAATGGTGTGGTTCAAACGTTCGGGATGGGTGTATACCACATGCTGATTGTCACGGACAAAGCCGACTAGGGTAAGTCCAGCTTCATCTGCCAAGCGTATGGCTAATCCAGTCGGTGCCGACATCGCAGCTAGTAGGGTAATGCCGACACTAGCGGCTTTTTGTACGAGTTCATAGCTGGCGCGGCTGGTAATAACCACAAATCCTGCCGCTGGATTTGTGCCTATACGTAATAACAAGCCTATGAGTTTATCGAGGGCATTATGTCTACCAACATCTTCCCTGACATATTGCACATCTTGCCCTGGGACTACCCAGGCAGCGGCATGTACGGCTCCGGTCAATTGGTTAAGCTGTTGATGATGGTTAATTGCCGTCAATGCGGAAAAGAGTTCGGTAGCAGGCAGGTTTAGTTCTCCCTGCACAGGTTTAGGGTGGCGAATAGCTTGTTGTAAGGTGCTGGCACCGCAAAGGCCGCATCCGGTACGTCCAGTTAGGTTACGGCCTTTATCGGATAAATGGCGAAAACGCGGTTCGGGAATTTGCAAACGAACCTCGATACCATTAGAACGGTTATAAGTGTGACTGGATAGCAGTTCACGTGGTGTTTCAATGATGCCTTCCGTGATGCTGAACCCTAATGCAAAATCTTCAAGGTTGGTCGGCGTGGCCAACATGACAACATGGGGTGTACCGTTATAAACCAAGGATACCGGAACTTCTTCGGCAATGTAGTCCTGCTGGATGGAATGTTGGTTGCCTTGCCAGCGTTCTACCTTCCTCAGTTGGTAGCTGGGCCATCCCAATTCAGGCGTAAGCTCTGGCATGACTACATTAGGGTTAGCCATCACTCATTCCTTGTCGAGCAATTCCAGTTGCCGTTCGG
>JABFSV010000078.1 GCA_013140405.1 Methyloglobulus sp.
ATTGCCAAACAATTGAGCCATGAAGATAAGCAAGACAACAAAAAAATGGGTGTTGAAGACTACCTCAACCGGTCATCCAGTTCCAATAAGGCCGTATCACAAACCCCACATGCCGCCGGAAAAGGAGTGGGCGGGGAAAATGACGACTGGAATAGAACGGGCAACAAGGAAATCTTCAAAGCTTATATTCGTGATAACGATAGGGCTAAAGAGCTATCTGAAATTAAATTCAAGGATGGTTTTTCCAGGCCGATACAGTCAGCAGGTGATTTCGTCCAAAAATTATACCCTTACGCTGAAAAAGCAGCGAAAGAGCTCGGTGTAGAACCTAAAGTGCTATTGGCACAAGCCGCCTTGGAAACAGGTTGGGGACGTTCTGTCATTAAAAACAGCGACGGCAGCAGTAGCTTCAACTTGTTTAACATTAAGGCGGGCAAGTCTTGGGAAGGCCAGCAAAATAAGGTGTCTACACTGGAATACGAAAACGGCGTGATGAAAAAAGAGCGGGCTGGATTTAGATCTTACGGTTCATATCAAGAAAGTTTCCATGACTACGTGAACTTTATAAAAAGTAATCCACGTTATGGTGATGCCTTAAAGCATGCTGACAATAGCAACCGTTATTTGCACGAGTTACAAAAGGCAGGTTATGCAACTGATCCAGGCTATGCCAACAAGATCATGAGCATTTATCATGGCAACACAATGGCTGCAAATGAGCCTCAAACAGTGGTTGCAATGAAGTGATGGCTAAGATGAACAAAATGGTTGCCATCTGGCGTTTAACCTTCGGAACAGGACTCTAATATGTCAGGCGTTTTAGGAACAGCATTGTCAGGCCTTTTGGCCTCCCAAGCTTCATTAAATACCACAAGCCATAATATTGCTAATGTCAATACCGATGGCTATAGTCGTCAGCGCGTAGACCTTACTGCAAGGACACCCCAATTTACCGGTGGTGGCTATATTGGCCAAGGGGTCAGTGTTTCTACAGTTACCCGTAGTTATGACCAGTTTATCGCTAACCAGCTGACTTCCAGTACATCGGCATTTGCAGATACGAGCACGCTTTCTACAATGGCGGCACGGGTAGACAATATCGTTTCCAGCGAAGCTACAGGCTTATCGCCTTCTTTAAAATCATTTTTTAATGCGGTCAACGTCGTTGCCAATGATCCTTCATCCATATCTGCAAGGCAAGTATTGACCTCGGAAGCCGGCTCTTTGTCTCAACAATTTAACAGGCTGTCTGCCCAATTTGATGACTTGCGTAATCAAACAAACAGCCAGATGCAAGGCACTGTTGATGATATAAACTCATTAACTAACAGCCTTGCCACCCTGAACAATAAAATTGTGACTGAATTCAGCCGCGCATCTGGTACACAACCACCGAATGACCTGCTAGACCAGCGCGATGCCCTTGTCACTAAAATTGCAGAAAAAATAAGCGTCACTTCTGTCACTCAACAAGACGGTTCTATCAACTTGTTTGTTGGTAAAGGGCAAGCTTTGGTATTGGGCTCAAACACATCCAAACTCTCTTTAGTCGGATCGACCGCTGACCCTGGCCATAAAGAAGTTCTTTTGGGCGGACAAGAAATAGACAAAGACATCAGTGGTGGCGAATTATCTGGCGCCATTAAATTCCGCGACCAAATTCTCGATCCAGCCCAACAACAATTGGGTTTGGTAGCCGCAGGGGTTGCCGTCCAATTTAACGCTCTGCATACTTCAGGATTCGACCTGAACGGCGATGTAGGAACTGATATGTTCAGCTTTGGAACGCCCGCATTGGATGTACCTGTCATCGGTGATGCGGGTAATGTTGGCAGCATCACAGCAACTTATGATCCACTGACAATAGGCCAATTGACACCCAGTGATTACGAATTGACTTATGACGGCAGCAGCAACTTTTCTTTAAAACGCCTGAGTGACAACACGATCACGAATTATGCCGGAGCAGCGCCTTTAACTATTACAGGGCCAGGCTTTAGCATCTCGACAAGCGCAACGGTCACAGCCAATGACAGTTTTTTGATCCGGCCAACTTTCAATGCCGCGCAAAAAATGACGACATTGATTACGGATCCAACCAAGATTGCCGCAGCTGGCACAACGGGCGGCTCTGGTCTGCCAATACCAGGTGACAATACGGTTGCATTGGGCTTGGCAAACCTTGAAAAGAAATCATCTTTATTGGGTGGTAAAACCACACTTAACGGTGCCTATAGCCAACTGGTATCAAAGGTCGGCACATTAACACATTCTGCAAAAATCAGCAGCTCAGCCCAGGAAGCCTTATTAAATCAGGCCAAGCAATCCAGGGAAAACTTTGCCGGTGTAAACTTGGATGAAGAAGCTGCAAATTTGGTCAAATTCCAACAGTCGTACCAAGCCTCGGCTCAAGTCGTTTCTGTTGCGAATTCATTATTCGATACATTAATCGGCGCTATGCGTTAGGTAGAATATCATGCGAATTTCAACTTCATGGGCTAATCAATCATCCGTCAATGCAATGCTTGACCAACAGTCAAGATTGCAACAAACGCAAATGCAAATATCTACAGGCAAGAAAATCCTTACGCCTTCTGATGATCCCGTTGCGGCAGCGCATATTATTGACCTCAATCAAACCTTAAAGCAAACGGAGCAATACCAAAGCAATATTAACTACGCCCGAGATAGGCTCACGATGGAAGAAGGGGTATTGCAGGGGGCAACCGATATATTGCAAAGAATTTATGAACTGGGCATTCAGGGATTAAGTGACACCAATACGCCTACAAGCCGAAATGCGGCAGCGGTAGAAATGGAATCTCTTAACAAACAATTAGTTAACCTTGCCAACACTAAGAACGCAAATGGCGAGTACATGTTTTCTGGCTTTAAAAGCAACACCCAACCCTTTAGCAAAGATGCCAGCAATCCTGGCGCTTATGTTTATTCCGGAGATGTCAATACGCGGCCTATCCAAATAGATGCAGTAAGCCAAGTGGCAGATGGCGATCCGGGCAGCAGTGTCTTTGGGATCCCCACAGGTGCCTCACCTGCTACGGTTCCCTTACCCGGAGCTATTGCCAATGTTTTTGAAGCAATAGATAAGTTTGCTACCGACCTAAGGGCGAATGCCCCAACCAAGGCATCTCTTGACGATATATCCAAGTCGTTGGATAAGATCGTTACGGTGCGGGCATCAGTTGGAACTCGGCTGAATGTTTTGGATAGACAAGAAACCATTAACTCAGACGCTATCCTCAATACGAGGACGATTTTGTCGAATACAGAAGACCTGGATTACGCTGAAGCCATCACCAAGCTGACCCAACAGAGCGCTTCTGTCCAGGCCGCACAACAAACCTTTGCCCAAGTAAAAAAGCTGTCGTTATTTAATTACCTGTAAAGGTGCAACCCGAAATATAGTCGCGTACTATTTACTTGGCTTGCCTTATGAGACCCAAATTAGTTGAAAAAGACAAGAGCGCGATTAGGTGTGAAATAACAGTTGGACGCTTTATTTAAAAAGCGCCCAGCCTGTCGAACCCGCATCATTAACCAGAGAAAAATCCCATGATGTCGGCAATTTGTTGTTTGGCATCATGCAGTATCTGCAGCGACATTTCTGGGGTTAACGGCTGATCCCCAAGTTTTTGATAAGCTGGCAAGGCATCAATTAAGGGTAGTTCAGCACTACCTGGTATTGATAGAAAATAGTGATATTTAGCTAACAATACGATGTCACTCAAACCAAGTTTTTCGGTAGTGCTTGCAAGCCAATCAGAAGACTGTAATGGCACTTGCCTTAAATTGTCAGGAAACTCCCATTGCTCCAAAATAATAGAGCCAATTTGCCCTTGCACATCGTTTATGCAAAGCTCAATATCTGAGGCTTGGTAGCTGCCTTCAGGCAAACTGTCGGCAAAGGTTAAAATCGGGAGTGTGCCGATATTATGCAAAAGCCCCGCGAGCAGTGCTTCATCAGAATCAACTTTTTTAAGCTGCTTGGCCAAAGTGTAGCTAATACTGGAAACCTTGATGCTTTGAAACCAGGTTTGTTGTAT
>JABFSV010000047.1 GCA_013140405.1 Methyloglobulus sp.
TGTAGCGTGTTTACTGTCCCCAGAAGATTTCTTAATATTACGCGCGAGATGATTCCCAATTGCCTTCAATTTGAGTTAAGTTCATTGTGTTTTCCTTTGTTCGTTGATTGAAGAACGATCATCACTATAGATTCGGCCTTGTGAAGTATTAAGTTTCCGTTCGCCTTTATGCCCTTTGGGTATTGAGCCTGTTGAAAGGCGGCGTGTGCTTCGACAAGCTCAGCATTTATGCCCTGCGGGTACGAACGGTTCAGACATTAAAAGGCCGAATCAATAATAAAGCCCATAAACAGGTTTTATATTTGTATTTAACAACAACGTGACTTTGTGGATACTTTTAGCTAGCCCACGGATGTCCTTTTGCTACGAATCTTTTCCCTTTGTTGATTTTGCCAATCTGCCAACCGTTTTTCTGATTCGTCGCTGTCGGTCATGTTGGCAATTTGTTTCTTGCCACAAAAATGATGTCGTTTGCCTTGGAGTACGTCAATTTGGTCGTCGATAAACCAGATCCATTGGTCTTTGACAGTGTTGATGAATTCTTTCAAGGTTTCTTCAATTTGATTCCAGGCCATTTTGCACACCTCTCAGTTGTTGGTTATATAACGATGGATAACGTCATAGTCGGACATAAGCAAACGATGGCGATGATCCTGATTCGATGCTTTTTCGCATGGGCAGCCCCTAAGTCATACGAAGTTTGTACCGTAGCTTGGAGGATACGGGGATTACTGCCCTAAGTCCGTCTGCTACCGTACATAACTGAAACTTTCAGAAATATGTGCAAATTTGGAAAGCGATGCCTCTCCCTGAATCTGCTGCCTCTTATCAAGAGGCTTCCCAACCAAACGGATATAAGTGCGTTAACGAACAGAGTAAAAGGGGCAACTGTAGTATGTTGACTCAAGGCAATGGAAGTCCTCTTCCGTAGCAAGCTCCGATATGGGGATTATGGTTGTCCCAGATAAGCTGTCGGCTTCCCTTAAATGCTTATAGGAATTCATAGCATGACGTTTACCCAAGCTGTCCCGGCTACCAATCTCCTGGTCGATGCGCTTCTCCCAAAGGATCGTGAGCAGTTACTTGCAAATTGTGAACACATTGGGCTTATTATTGGCGAGGTACTTTATCGTGCCGGAGATGTTGTTCCTCATGTTTATTTCCCGACCGGAGGCTTTATCTCGTTAGTGGCGCCTATCGGCAGCACAAATCTGGAAGTAGGGCTGGTCGGCAATGAAGGTGTACTCGGGATTACCCTTATATTGGGTGTCGATATAGCGCCATTTACTGGCCTGGTTCAGGGCGCAGGGACTGCGTTACGCATCACGGTACCGTCGTTTCTCCGTATACTTGGGCAGAGCCCCGAGCTTCATCACGTGTTGAAGCGTTACCTTTATGTGTCGATGAGCCAGCTTGCACAATCGGCGGCCTGTACCCGCTTTCACCTCGTGGAAGGCCGCCTTGCCCGTTGGTTGTTAATGACCCAGGATCGGGCACACTCTGACCATTTCCATATTACCCATGTATTCCTGGCTTATATGCTGGGCGTAAGGCGTGTCGGGATTACCAAAGCAGCAAATGCACTACAACAACAAAATCTCATCAGCTACCAGCGCGGTGACATCACGGTTCTCGACCGAGACGGACTGGAAGCTGCTTCATGCGGGTGTTATCGCGCCGATAAAAAAATCTATGAAAGTATCATGGGTTAGAATCCATGCACGAATAGTGATAGAAGTTTCATCGTTTTGCCGTTAGGATTGCGGCAACCGTTTAAGAGGCGGAAAATAACCGAAATAATCAACCGATGACAATTATTAAAATTTCGCATTCAATACGTAATTTCTGGGCTTGATAAAAAATTTGCTAATGCTTACAGAACTGCCAGTTACAACTATTGCCCATGCTATTCAGCTTGCTGTGGCACCTGTATTTTTACTAACGGGAGTTGCCAGTATCCTATCGGTACTGACCAACCGTTTAGGCCGAATTATCGACAGGTCCCGATTTTTGCATAGCACTTCGGCGGCGGCTGAAGTTGACCAATCAGTTCAAGTTGAGCTTAAATCCTTGAAACAACGCGCACGTCTAATCCATATGGCAATTGGCCTCTGCACGACCTGTTTGCTATTAATTTGTTCGGTCGTTGCCGTTATGTTCCTAGGTTCATTCGTTACTCTCAACATAGCGGTAGTGATAGCCACACTGTTTGTTGCCGCCATGATTTGCTTGATTGCCGCATTGCTCAATTTTATTTGTGAGATTTATCTGGCGACAGCGCATGTCCGTGGTAGTCCGTAATGCGAAATCTATGATGCAAACAAACAATTGTTCTGGGTTTACATCCATAATAATGTCTAAGAATAATTCCTCCAGAAACCACTCATTTAACAAAGGATAGCCTGAGCTACGGCATTGTCGTACACGTCGCGCTGGCATTGAAGTTGGTGGGCGGGTTAAATAATCAGTTCAGCCGATTCGATTCGGATGTCATGTCCTTCCCGTGGCCACAAGAGTATTTTATGCGGTAGCAGGGTTACAGGTTCATCGTATTGGTAAGCCCTTACGTGTTTTATTTGCAGTCGGCGCATCGTTATCACTCCTTAAGTAATACCATGGTGCTTACGAATATGAATGACAGTTTTGCACAATATTACAAAGCACGCCTACTTTCTGTACGCTATCGAACAGACACATCTATGAGTAAAACGTATTATGAACCCAGATTGCCCATTAGAAGAATAACTATTGTAAAATCAATAAGGTATTCCAATAATTTCCATTAGAAATGGGTTGGAATAAGTGGTTTTTAATCTAATGGACAATCTGGGATTAAAATAGGATAGGAAATGGGTGGGCTTAGTTGTTCTAAAGTTAACCCGGCCTTTTTACATGAGATCAATTGCACATAAATCATGGTGCCTGAAAATCCAAGCATCATCAATTTCCCTAATTTGGAGGGAGCATGTCAAATCAAACTATTAAACATTTCGATACCGAGCCATCAAGAAGTTGGTTTGCTTTTGTCTCCCTAATAAGCTTTGTATTGTTAAATTAATATAGTCATTATGCACTTTCCCATTTATGGTGGAGGGGGATAATGGCAAGCTGTCCAAAATGCCACGGCGGGGGCTGCGTCAAAGACGGGATCGTCAAGGGTAGGCAGCGGCACCGCTGCAAAGGCTGTGAATCGAAGCGGTGATGACAGATTATTTATGCCCTTTGGTATTGGGGCATTTTGTGCCCGCTACGTTGCATACGCAATCCAATACCCACAGGGCACAAGGGCAGAGACCTGCACGGCGGAAGGCTACAACAGCCTGTTGCGGCACGGCTTGGCAAGGTTGAAACGGAAAACCAAGTGTTACAGCAAAAGCCAAGACATGCTTGAATGCTCGGCCAAGCTGTTCATGGCCTATTGGAATAACGGGAAATCTATATTTATTTAACGATACTGAAATATAAGCTAACTATTACGTTAAAGATGTAAGCCACACTCAGTTTTAGGTTTACCCATCCAGCGACCGCTGCGGCCTTCACCTTTTACGGTGCAATGCGTGCAACCAATCGAAGAATAACCGTCGTTCACTAAAGGATGGAATGGCAGTTTATGTTCAAGGATGTAGGCATCACGCTCTTCGCGCGACACATCAATCATCGGATTGAATTTGATAATCCCACGGCGTTCTTCAAAAACATCAAAACCGGCACGGTGATCCGTCTGCCAACTCATGAGGCTCGACACCCAAATATCAAAATTGGATTTGATGGCTTCCAGCGGATTAATCTTATTAATTGAGCAGCAAAAATCCGGATCGGTTTCATACAACTTTTCTTTTTCACTGTATTGATGCTGATACGCATCCGCTTTCACATCTTCGACTTTTAAATGGTAGAGCCCGATTAGATAATCCCGATATAAAAGCGTCTCCGGAAAATGAAAGCCGGTATCGATGAAAAAAATAATCTGCTCAGGTCTGATGCGAGAAATGATATGTAAAAAATAAGCGGAAGTGGCGGCAAAGGAAGATGTCACCATGATTTTTTCAGGTTTAAAATCCTGATAAAGCCTATGCAAACGCGCTTCAAAACTGAGCGATTGATATTGATGATTCAATTCATCAATGGTTTGCGTACTTAAACCGGCACTGTTGCTGGAACTTTGGACTAATTCAGACATTTATGTAACTCATTCCTTAAAAAATCCGTGAACAAGTAGCCTGGATGAAGCTTGTGGAATCCGGGAATTCGTGGCTCCGCTTTCCCGTATTACGTTACACTTCATGGGCTACTTATTTCTGTTTTGTGCCTGACTTATTTCGCCGTCGCCCGATAATACTCAATCGCCGCCGCCACACCACTTCCTGGCTTTATATCAAAACCACTGTCCAGCAACGCCATTTCCACGCCAGCAATCGCGCCTAGCATGGAGACATCGTTCATATCGCCGACGTGACCGATGCGGAAGGCTTTGCCTGCCAATTCCGACAAGCCAGCGCCCAAGGAAATATTGTATTTGCTGAATGCGGTACTGATGACGTGACGGGCATCTTTATCTTCCGGCACCATGATGGCAGTGACGGTGTTGGATTCAAATCCTGGTTGGGCACACTGTTTCAAACCCCAAGCAGCAACCGCTTTACGTGTGCCTTCTGCCAAACGGTGATGACGGGCGTAGACATTTTCCATGCCTTCTTCCAGCAATAAGTCCAGTGCCTTACGTAAACCGTACAAGATAGGTAGGTTGGGCGTATAAGGCGTGTAGCCGTCCTTGTTGGAATTCATTTGGTCACGCAAATCCAGGAAACAACGCGGATAAGTGGAGGTTTCTGTGGCTTTTAAGGCTTTTTGGCTGAATGCCAAAAACGCACCACCTGCTGGCAACATAAAGCCTTTTTGCGAACCGCTAATCGCACCGTCCACACCCCACTCGTCCATACGGAAATCCAGGCTGGCAATGGAACTGACGCCATCGACAAACATCAACGCCGGATGTAAGGCCGCATCCATTGCTTTACGAACTCCGGCGATGTCGCTGGTTACACCAGTGGCTGTTTCGTTGTGGGTCGCCAAGACGGCTTTGATTTCATGGTTAGTGTCTTCTTTCAGACGGGCTTCCAACTTATCCAATGGAATGCCTTTGCCCCAGGTTTCTTGATGGATTTCGACATCAAAACCTAAGCGTTTTGCCATTTCTGCCCATAAGTGGCTGAATTGCCCAAAGCGGTAAATCAACACTTTATCGCCAGGGTTTAAACAATTGGTAAGCGCGATTTCCCAACCTGCCGTACCCGTCGCAGGAAAGATAAACGCTTGCCCTGTCTCGGTACGGAAAATCTTTTTCAAGTCCTGTAACAGCGGTGTCAGCAGTTTGGGAAAAATGGGCGAGCGATGGTCTTCCATCGCAATGTGCATCGCATTTAGGACTTCGTTGGGTACGTTGGTAGGGCCTGGGATATACAGGTGATTACGACCAGCCATGGTTTTGCCTCTCAATAGTTGTTGAATAAGTTTTATAGTCTCGGCAGCAATAAAAATTTTGTTGCAGCTACTGCCATCTAATCCCAGCAATGATGACATAGCCGAAACTAATCAGCAACCCATATACCGCAAAGCTCAATTGGAATTATTGATTGATTATTGCCCAGAAAGTGCGGCTTCAAAGCGATAAAACTCAAGCCAGTAAACAGTGTGTTTCAGATCAGCAAAACATAGCCTTTTGGTTTGAGGCCATAAAAAATGCAAGATTTTTAATCGCTGTTAGCTTTTTTCTTAAGGGCAAAGGTGGACTGGATTTCGTTGCCCGATTAATTGATCTCACTCAACAAACTACCCATCATAGTCTCCGTCTGCCGCAAATAACCACTACCAAACAGGTTCAAGTGATTAAGGATATGATAAAGATTGTAAAGCATTTTTCTTGTGGCATAGCCTTGGTCTACAGGGTAAATATCGCGGTAAGCCACATAAAAATCTGGACTAAAGCCGCCGAATAATTCGGTCATGGCGAGATCGGCTTCCCGGTCACCGTAGTAGCAAGCCGGATCGAACATGACTGGATTGCCTTGCTTGTCGGTTGCAGCATTACCGCCCCATAAATCCCCATGCAACAATGCAGGTTGAGGATGATAACCATCAAAAAAGCTGGCAAGTTTGTCACAGAGCTGCTCGCCCTTAGCTTGTAAATGCCCACGGTGGCCTTTTGCTGCCGCTAAACGCAGCTGGTTCTGCAAGCGTTGGGTACGCCAGAATTCGATCCAATCGTCATCACGCGTATTGGGCTGTGGTGTGCTACCGATTGTATTATCCCTATGCCAGCCGAAATAAGGCTGAGGTTGTTGGTGCAACAAGGCCAACTGTTGTCCGAACAGGCGATTCGAGGCTTTGCTGGACGAACCAAATTCGATATATTCCAACACCAAAAATGCGTGTGCCGCTGTTTTGCCATGTACCACAGGGCGTGGAATCCGCACGGTACGGGTGGCAACAAGCTCAGTCAAACCCGCTGCTTCGGCGGCAAACATATCAAGAGTTTCAGCATGGTTTGACTTAACGAAATAGGATTTGTCCGCTCCGTGCAAACAATAAGCCGAATTGATGTCACCTCCTGCAAGGGAACGGGCATCTTCCAGTTTAAATACTGAACTCGTAGCAATTTCAATTTGTTCTACAATCGGTTGCCAATTCATTTCTAATACCCTGCTTCGGACTATCTTTTAGCTGCAATCAGGCAACATATACATTAGTATAAGCGCACTTCAAAATGCAATTAAATCACAATGTATCAATCTGTAGACCATGACGACTGAGTATCCCATCGGCCCAGTTATGCTGGATGTTGCGGGTTTGACTTTAACCGCGCAAGAAAAAGAAGTCATAAACCATCCCAACACGGGGGCGGTTATTTTCTTTGCCCGTAATTATCACGACCCTGAACAGATCACCCAACTAATTAATGACATTCGTAAAGCACGAAATGGCCAGATTTTGATTGCTGTAGATCAGGAAGGTGGCAGGGTGCAGCGTTTTCAAAATGGCTTTACACGCTTGCCCCCTGCCTGTTGTTATGCGGATACACCGGAACTGGCGGAAACAGCAGGCTGGTTGATGGCAGCGGAATTACTGGCTGTAGGTGTGGATTTTAGTTTTGCGCCGGTGCTGGATGTTGATTGCGGCATCAGCCAAGTGATTGGCAATCGCTCGTTTTCAACCGAATACATGACTGCAACGGCACTGGCGAGCGCATTTAGAAAAGGCATGAATGCGGCAGGTATGGCGGCAACAGGAAAGCATTTTCCAGGTCACGGTGCGGTGGCGGTGGATTCGCATTTGGCTTTGCCTGTTGATGAGCGGGATTTAGACAGTATCTGGGCCAAAGACTTAGTGCCGTTTAAAACGCTGATTGATGAAGGCTTAGAAGCCATCATGCCTGCACATGTGGTGTATAAGAACGTAGACCCGAATCCTGCCGGATTCTCCCGTTATTGGATACAAGACATATTACGGAAAGAATTAGGCTTTAAGGGCGTGGTTTTCAGCGATGATCTCAGTATGGAAGGTGCAGCTTTTGCTGGTGACTATCCAGAACGTGCGAGACTGGCACAAGATGCAGGTTGCGACATGCTACTGGTATGCAACAATCCGGCTGCTGCTGAAAAGGTGCTGAATGATTTACCCATCACAAGCAACCCACAGCGAGAAGAACGGCTATCCAAGATGCAGGGAAAAACTATGATGAACCGTGAGCAATTACAAAACAGCCCGAAGTGGCAACAATCATCACGATTAATCCAAGAACTGACGGCAAATTATGCTTAAAGAAATCCAACATGTACAAGCGACCGCCGATTTAATCTATAGCGAAGCGCAGGTGGAAGCTGCGCTCGATAGCATGGCAGCGGCAATTAATGATGCGTTAGCAGACCAAAATCCTTTGGTACTTTGCGTCCTGAATGGCGGTATCGTTGCAGCTGGCAAGTTGTTAACCCGCTTAACAATGCCGCTTACGATTGATTCCATCAGTGCAACCCGCTACCAAAACCAAACTTCCGGCGGCGTAATTGAATGGCTGTTAAAACCGGGAACACCGTTGAATAACAGGACGATTCTGATTATTGACGACATTCTGGATGAAGGCATTACCTTAGCCGCTATCAAAGATTATTGCCTGGAACAGGGCGCGATTGAAGTTTACTGTGCGGTTCTAATCGATAAGCTGCTAGCCCATGACAAACCCATTCGCGCTGAATTCATTGGCTTGCAGGTAGAAAACCGCTATTTGTTTGGCTATGGCATGGATTACAAAGGCTATTTACGTAATGCGGCGGGCATCTATGCTTGTAATGGGAGTGTGTAATGGGACGATTGGCAATCATTGGCGGCACTGGCCTATCACAACTGGCAGATTTAAAAATTATCAAAAGTGACCGGATAACTACACCTTATGGCGTACCTTCAGCAGATTTTATCACTGGAGAATTAAACGGTAGGGAGGTTATTTTCCTTGCCCGTCATGGCAATCCACATTCTATTGCCCCCCACAAAATCAATTACCGCGCCAACATCTGGGGATTAAAGCAGCTCCAAGTTGAAAATATAATTGCTGTTGCGGCTGTCGGCGGCATTACACCTGATATGGTACCTGCCCATATCGCCATCCCCGATCAAATTATTGATTACAGCTATGGGCGCAAACATACATTTTTCGAAGACGATTCGGTTACGCACATTGATTTTAGCTACCCTTACAGCCAAACACTTCGTTCCCGCCTAATCCACGCCGCCAAGCAAGCAGGTATCCAAATCAGCCCTATCGGTACTTATGGCTGCACCCAAGGCCCACGACTGGAAACGGCGGCGGAAATCAAACGCATGGAAAACGACGGCTGCGACTTAGTCGGTATGACGGGTATGCCCGAAGCGGCTTTAGCGAAAGAGTTGGGGCTCAATTACGCGACGGTAAGCGTCATAGCCAATTGGGCAGCCGGAAAAACGGAAGGTGAAATAACGATGGCGGAAATCGAACAAAACCTTCATAAAGGCATGGCAAATACGGCGGAATTGTTAAAGGCATTTGTCGAAAAGGTTTAAGAAGATTCAAGCAGCAAATTCAAACCAGTGGTTTCTATCAGGATTTTGTTTTGGTAGACCGTTTACTCTTAACAGCGCTTTTGGCAACTGTCTTACTTGAGCTATCGGGTTTGTAATAACTTTTGTTTTTAGCCGACGATGCTGTTTTCTTATCTTTACTGGTTGGGGCGTAATAACCTTTGCCGTGCGAACTACTGGCTTTGGCAACAACTTGCGTGGTTTTCCCCGATTTTGCGGACTGCTTACTTTTAGCTGCCGTTTTTTTGCTGATTTTACTGGAAGCAGTGGCAACTTTGGTTTTGCTAGTCGTTTTGGCGGACTTTTTGCTTACGTTACGGCTATTTTTATTCGATTTTGCTGCGTGTTTCGGTTCAGAAGCGTGCTTCACGATAGTTTTGGTTTTGCCCGCTATCCTGATTTTTGTGATTGCCCTAGTGCTTTCAGGCCTACTGATTGAAGCAGCATGAAACCGGGAATGTGAGGTTTTTGCCACGTAACGGACATGATGGTCATCATCATCTTCGTGCCGAGAGGCATAATGTGAGGAAGGCCGATGACCGCAAGAAAGCTGATAGGGTGGCGTACCGACCGAATTCTTGCTCATTGTATTGATGTTTTTTGAACGATAAGAACCAGATTGATCCGAAAAGCCGATATCCATCATAGTGAACATGTGCTGATAGCGTTCAGCGCTGGACTTTCCGCCTAATACGACACCGATCAGGCGTTTGCCATACTGGTTGGCTGAAGCAACCAAATTATAACCAGAACCGCAGGTATAACCGGTTTTCATGCCTTCGGCCCCAGGATAATTAGCAACAAACTTGTTGATCCCACGATATTCGCGTCCGTTAAAGTAAAGGCTGTCGGCTGCAAAGTAAGGATAATATTGGGGGAAATTTTGTTTTACTTTCAACGCCAGTAGCGCCATATCATGGGCAGTCGTGGTCTGCCAGTCGTGCGGCAATCCAGTCGCATTCATGAAGTGGCTGCCGTACATTCCGAGGGTATGCGCGGTTGAAGTCATTTGGATGGCAAACTGCTGCTCACTACCCGCTATCCTTTCCCCGAGGACAACGGCGGCATCATTGGCTGAGCGGGTAATTATCGCCAGTATGGCATCTTCAACGGAGATGGAATCCCAGGTTCTTAAGCCCAGTTTACTGGTTGGTTGCCGTGCAGCATGGCTCGAGACATTCAGTTGATCATTTAAGCGCAACCGTCCCGATTCCAAAGCAGAAAATGTCATATAAAGCGTCATTAATTTTGTCAAAGAAGCCGGATACCAGGATTGGTTGGCTTCCAATTCATACAAAACATTGCCACTATCCGCATCAATCAACAACGCCGCATGGCGGGCCGTAGCCGCATGTGAAACCAGCATCAGGCCTGTTGCTGTCAAGATGAGTAGAATATGTTTCACAATCTTCATTTACCGTGGTTCTCAAGGGGTAATGGTTATATTGGCGTAGGCCAATCTAAACCCACACAAAAAAATGCTTACTATAGCCGAAATTTGCTTAAGTATTAGTAATCCACACCCTATTTTTACAAAATTCTTAATGGAATTTATGTAACTTATTGTCTTATCGAAAATCTTTTAAGCACGTATAAGGTGGTTCACCTTGGCAGATTCCCCAATGGCTGCCAAAATTGCCTTCATCATCCGGTTTCCATTTTTCCGAAAAGGCCTCAAATACATTACCCGACCAGTTTTTTTCGGCCAATTTCTTTAAGGTCGATTGGATGACCTCCACTTGATTCTTGGAGCCAGCAACACCACATTTTTGTCCAGTGCGGGTATTGGTCTCTGTACCACCTTCAGGCCCGCTGGGCCAACCGAATTCTGTCAGAACCACGTCTTTGCCAGGATATGCCTGCCTGACCTCTTCAAGCCTGGCAATATGGAAATCTGCCGCTTGTTCTGCCGATGTACAGGAATGAACGCTGGCATATTTATTTTCCCACCACGGAAATATATTCACACCTATCCAATCCGCTTTTGCTTCGAATCCAGTTTTTTGGCAAGGTGCTGACCGATTACACCATTCCCACCAAGTATCAATGGTAGTAATAGGCTGCTTGACCCCTGCTTTACGTAAGCTGTCCATACATTTGACAATTTCGCCATCGAACACGTTACCGTGCCGCGTCCTGACCTCAGAGCCACAGCTTAGTTTGACAATCGTCTTGGGAAACGCTTTGGCAACTTCAATGCCACTGGCGATAGATTGGTCATTAACTGGGATGTCTTTGTCTAGCCAGATAATAGCAATCACCTTAAGTTTCCGAGCCTCCGCCGCCGCAAACGTGTATTCCAAGCCATTCAAGACGCCATAAGTCATAATGCAGCGGAACTTAGTTTCTTTAACCAACTTGTCTAGCAGCGTATCTATCAATTCCTTGGATGGATGAACCCCATAGTTAGGGTTAATATCTCCTACGTAAGGACTAAATGCCACACATTGCATGGCCTTATTTTCACTGTGTTCCGGCTTTTTAATATGTTTAATAGGTCGTGCCGCAAATACGCTTTCTGTGTTTATGACTAACAGGATGATCCCTATCAATAGCGCTAATTGCCTCATAAAATCCCCCTGATTACCTTAATGAAATGGATGACGGTCAACCCGTTTTTGTCTTGTTCAACGTCATTATCATTTTTAAAGATGAACCCTGTCTGAATCCGAATCCAAACGGGTAATGGTGATAATTATTTTGGTGGAAGTGATTATATGCTTAGTGCACTAAGGTTTAAGTGTTGTCACTGCTTCGCTATTGGCTTCAAGTGAAATCAATCTGTACCGAATTAAGAAAACTCTGAATAAGTTCCTTAGCTTGAATTAGGGACGCAACCCAATCATCAAATGCTCGTTCCACCCACCGTAATACCATCAATCTTGATGGTCGGTTGGCCGACACCGACAGGTACGCTTTGGCCCTCCTTGCCGCAAGTACCTACGCCGCTGTCCAGTTGAAGGTCGTTACCGACCATGGATACTTTAGTGAGTACGTCAGGGCCGTTACCGATCAAAGTTGCGCCTTTGACTGGACGGGTTATCTTGCCGTTTTCGATAAGATAGGCTTCGCTGGCGGAGAAAACGAATTTACCGGAAGTTATGTCTACCTGACCACCCGCAAAATTTTTGGCGTACAAACCCTTCTTCACGGATTTGATGATGTCTTCAGGATTGTCCTTTCCAGGCAGCATATAGGTATTGGTCATGCGTGGCATGGGTAAATGCGCGTAAGATTCGCGCCGCCCGTTACCCGTTGGTTTAACGCCCATTAAACGGGCATTGAGCTTATCCTGCATGTAGCCTTTGAGGATGCCATTTTCAATCAATACGGTTTGTTCTGTCGGCGTACCTTCATCATCAATGCTCAGCGAACCGCGCCGTCCTTGTAAAGTGCCATCATCGACGACCGTGCATAAATCGGAGGCGACGCGCTCGCCGACTCGACCGCTAAATGCCGAGGTGCCTTTGCGGTTGAAATCGCCTTCAAGGCCGTGCCCAATGGCTTCGTGCAACAAAATGCCAGGCCAGCCTGGCCCTAATACGACAGTCATATTTCCGGCTGGTGCTTCCCCTGCTTCAAGATTAACTAGTGCTTGTCGGACTGCTTCCCGTCCATAATCCAGCGCAGTTTCTTCATCAATAAAATAGCCGTAGTCGGTACGTCCACCGCCGCCCATACTGCCTTGTTCGCGCTTGCCGTTTTCCACCACGATAACGGACACATTCATCCGCACCAAAGGCCGCACATCAGCAGCCAGCGAGCCATTTTGACTGGCAACCAAGATGCTTTCATGAACACCCACCATACTGACGATGACTTCTTCAATCCGGCTATCCAACTTACGGGTTTCTGCATCAACTTTACGCAATAAATCTATTTTTTCTTGGTCACCCAGTGATTTCAAGGGATTAGCCATCGCATAATAACGCGGCCAATTGGCAATTTTAGGCAAACCGACTTGTGCTTCCTGCCCTAGCCGGACGATTGCTTTGACGTTGTTCGCGGCTTCCAGCAACACAGGTAGTTCGATGCGGTCACTATAGGCAAAGCCGGTTTTTTCACCTGCCACTGCCCTAACGCCGGCCCCTTGCTCAATATTGTGGCTGCCTTCTTTGATAATGCCACCCTCCATAACCCAGGACTCTGAATGGCTGGTCTGAAAGTAAATGTCGGCAGCATCGACTGGCACACTGAGCAGACGGTTCATGATTTTTTGAATATCACTATCCTGCATCCCAGTGGGAGTGAGAATGGTTTGTCGTGCCTGGGCTAGTAGTTCCATTAAGTCAATCAGTTGGGTGAAGTGAGTGGGTTATTCGTCTTTTACGCTATCGTGCAAGGTGTCGTAGATTAATTCCAACAGCGCTGATGATTTATCTTCAGAGGAATTATTTGCATCACCGTCTTTAAGGCTTCCTCGGTCTATTTCAGCCTTGCTTACCAAACTTACAGACACGCGAGTCTCTTCGCCCTGAGGTTCAACTTTTAACAAATACGTCGGTAGGTTAGAGTCGCCGTCAAAAAACGAGGCCGCTTTCCCGAAAATGCCACTATCGTAAGCGACATAATAAAGCCCTTTGCTTCGGTCTTGGTCAGGCACTTTAAGGTCGTTATGTTGAAATGCCCGATTTAAAAGGCTCCAGGCTTCATCGAAGCCTCGCTTGATTGTTAATTCCGTAGATGAACCTTCAGCCCTATAGACATCGGACTTAAGGCCTTTGCCATGATGCCTAATGGGCGCTTCAATCTCATTAGCCGCAACCTGTTCAGCCGCTTGCTTGTCGATAGGGATTTCCGGCGGACGCTCTAAGTTGACGTTATCCTGGTAGCGGGAGTTATCCGCAGCACAGGCGACCAATAACGCAGATACCAGAACAGATGTAATGCTTCGCATATTAATCCTAGCTAAAGCGCCGATGGTTAAGCACGGGAAAAGCACTGCGTACTTTACCAATCTTATCAAGATCAATATCAGCAGTCACAAAACCCGCTCCGGTTTTATAACAATCCTGCACGACCCCCCAGGGATCAACAATCATGCTATGCCCGTAGGTTTTGCGTCCGTTAAGATGAAAACCGCCTTGGTTAGGCGCTATCACATAACATAGATTTTCTATCGCTCGCGCCCTAAGCAACACTTCCCAGTGTGCCGAACCGGTCTTATCAGTGAATGCGGATGGAATCACCAGTATTTCCATGCCTTGCGCCACCATTTTGCGGAAATATTCAGGGAAGCGCAGGTCGTAGCAAACCGCAATGCCCAGTTTGCCAAACGGTGAATCCAAAACCAGCATTTGGTCGCCGCGTTCTATACTGTCAGATTCCCGATAGACTTCATCCGTACCTGGTACATTGACATCAAACAGGTGCATCTTGTCGTAACGCGCCACCCGTTCACCAAGTTCGTTGTAGATGACACAAGCCGCGCGGACTTTATTTTCATCATCTCCAGCAATCGGGATCGTGCCACCAATAAGCCATATTCCGTATTTTTTTGCGGTTGACGACAGAAATTTTTGGATAGGCCCTGTGCCATCAACCTCCTTGATTCTGATCTTGTCTATTTCCCGGTCGCCCATCATGGCAAAATTTTCCGGTAATGCTACCAATTTTGCACCAGCCTTGACCGCTTCTGCGATCAGCTTTTCGGCTTCCAACAAGTTGGAACTGACACTAGGGCCAGATGCCATTTGAATGGCTGCACATTTATTCATATTGCTTTCCCATTATTCTTGTTTATTTTCTGACCACGGAAAGCCGGTAATACTGTTCCAGGTTTTTTGAAATATTCCATCATTTTCATGCAGTGAGCTGATTGTTGCATCGTCCCAGCTACCTTTAACCAAATATTGTGTACCGAAGAACAAACCTTCCTGGTCTTTTCCCGTTAAAGTCTTGCCGACCACAGCGGCTACTTTGCCGACAATTGTACCAGCAATGGGTAAGGCATCTAAACTTTTGGGTACAACCTTAATGTCGTGATCAACTGTCTGCTTAACCAAGTCTGTATCGCCCGTAATCGTAATCTTGGCAGGCACGGCATCAATAATTAAATTATTGGTTGTCGCCTTGCCATTGAATAAATCAAAGTGTCCCTGGATACTATTGAATGTCAAGCCTTCTTCATAAATATCGCTGAAATCGAGTTGCAAGCGCTTAATCCACTGCGCCACTGCCAAGAATCCCAAAAGCCTGCCAAAACCCGGCTCTATGCTCAGGATGCGGCCACTATTCAAGTTGACATCCATCGTTCCACGTAAATCGGGCAATGATAACTGCCAAGGGGCCGCATTCCAGTTGAGCTTAAAATCAATCGTACCACTGGTGTCAGTGAGGTCTTTGGTAATGTTGAGCTTATCAAAAAATTGGTCAGCCTTTTTCATATCCAGCTTGCCATTGAGATGGGTAGTCGATGTTACGCCATTGTCTTTCCAGTCACCCGTTAAAGCCAGCTTCTCATTTTCACTATCCAGATCCAGGCGCTTTATTTTAATGCCCTGCGGAACGCGTGCTGTTTCCAACGTTAATTGCCCCAGATTTACTGAGTGCCATAGCGTTTTTTTGCTATTAATCTCGAACAACGGCTTGAATTCAGAATTCGACGACGTGCCTTGGAACGTTAACTGTTTTAGGGCCGATAAATTCAGCATATCCATATTTAAGACAATGGGGTTAACGCCTCGTAATTCTGCGGGAACTTGAAAAGCTCCTTGCGCTATGGTGCTGTCAATCTCGCCAGACCAATAGCTGGGGC
>JABFSV010000390.1 GCA_013140405.1 Methyloglobulus sp.
TAGCTAGATTTAGTTTCTCTTTATAACACTTGTTGCTAAGGCAGGTAGGGAATATCTTTTGTTGGGAACTAAAAACGACCACGCATAATAGCTGAGCGCTAAGGTTTTGTTGATAAATAAGTAATGTTATCTTAAAGCCACTGGGATGGGGCGTTACATCGGCATGTAAAATAAGATGTGATTTCATGCGATATCAATAAGACCCAGCGGTATCAGCTTCCCAATATTGAAATTCTCGTTGTTGGTGGCATGACCAGCGGCTTCGTTCAAATGTACCCGTATAATCAATCTTTCTTGAAGTGTTAACAAAGCAATACAAGTAAAATCAGGCCAGGGATAATTCCAAGTATCAGGCCGATCACGATGGCAATTGTTTCACCAGTTGAGTAATTGCAACTGCCACTACCGACGCTTACACGGGCAGCACTATCATTGTCAAGTCCAGCTAACATCATCCCGGAAAATTCATCGGCGACTTCTGCTTGGGAGGAGGCTACTAAAATACGAGAACGGGCATCGCTAAGACGCGTTTCAGCTGAATTCAGGTCATCACTGAAAGGCATGATATTACTCGCATTGCGTAGGGCATCAATAGCTTCATTAGTTGGTGCAAGCGCCATTTTCTGGGCATCGCTAAGTGATTTAGCAGCAACAATATCTTTCTTTAATTGACTGAGTTCTTGATATTGCTCCAAGCCGGATGGACAGGAAGATTTAATCAATTCCATAGAGCTAACCGTAGGCCAAATAGTGGCGTTTGCAGTTTGCAACGTCGATACAAGCGCTGTAATGATCAGTAAATTAACGACAAATCTTATTTTTTCGATAGACATGGCCTTTCTCCCAAATAGTTAAAAATTACTCACACGGTAAAGCATGAGTAAGCAATCTTTGAACTTATTACTTTCAAATCATGGCTGTCAGACTATCAGATATGATCAATAATCACTGTTCGGTGGCGTACATAAAAATATTTATATACTAATTTCAAAGTCTTGCTTCTTAATATCCATACATTTTTTGTAATGAATGTTTATGTCATTAGTCTTTTAGAAATCTGCTAGGAAAAATTTGTTGTTAACCTTAAGCGTAGTTTTGTACGCTTCCGAACAGACATATTCTTAAGTTTTTCTTACTATCTTTCTCAAGAACGTCAAGTCAAAGAGTATTTTTTCAAAATAAGTTATTTATTGTTTTCGTTTGAAGATTTTATATAAATAACGCATTGATTATTTAATAGATATTTATGTAATAACTAGATATAAGCAATACTAGATGGAGTTGTAGCTTTATGAAAAACCTGAACACCGTGGTTTTGTTTTCTATCGTACTGATAGGCATTTATGCAGCTAGTGTTCAGGGCGATGAACATTCAACCAAGCCGTGCTTGCCCTATTCGGTCAAATTGAGCGATTTAAACTTACAGCAACCACCGAGGCGGGTTCTTCTTGTGCCCTTGTTGAGTGGGGAGTTGGACAGTAATCAGAATCCAAGGTGGCCAGAGCAACCTGCCCGCCTTTTGGAAGCATTTTATCGTCACAGATTTAATACAACCGTTAAGCTATTGAGTGATGTTTGGAGCTGGTCAGATTACTACCGGCAAGTCGAGCAGTTGTTACAGCAGGGATCTTCTTTCGACCGGATTATTTTTATCAGTCATGGTGGCTATGACGGCCCGATTTTAAAGAATGCCGTTTATTTGCAAGAACAAAATACCACTGGGAGCACAATTAATATGCTTCAGTTTTCCGAAGCGCAGCCGGGGCTAAAAAACGTGCTGTCGATTACTTATGACACGGAAAAAAATCGTCAATTTAGCGATTATATGGCCTCGCACTGGAAGGACTTGGCATCGATGGAATTCGATGCTGTCTGGCAGCAGCTTACGGGTTTTGAAAAACAAATCCAACCGCTAGATAATAGTTGTTATCAACGTTATTGCTCGATAGAAAAACTTGCTTTAAGACCACCCCAACAGCGTGAATACCAACAGCATCTTTGTGAACTCATTTGTAGGAAACCACTATTCGAGATAAAACAATCAGTTGAGCTATCCCCGGAACGGTTTTTTCGTTTCACAACATCTTTGAATTCGATTTTAAATGCAGACGGACTGATTTTTTTCGGCGCTTGCAATCCCGGAAGTATCTCTCCAAAAATAAAAGTGCAGAAGGATGAAACTGAGTTACTGATTAATTCAACGTTAGCAGGAGGACCGCATATGAGCTACGTCGATTTGGTAAGTGAAGCAAGCGGCCATATCACCTCTGGTTCGGTTGGTGATAGCAGCGGCGAAGACGTTGTAAAACGAATTATGCTGTTTGAAACCAATCATCCTCAACATCATTTATGCATAGTGGTTCCAGGTATTAATTGATCCGTAAATGAGTTTTTTCAGGGCAAGCAACCAAGTACTAAAAAGGCGGTAAAAATCCGCCTTTAGTTCCAATACCAATCCAGACAGGTTTTATTGTGCAGCATTCAAATGGGTTAAAGCTTCTTCTGCATTACGTTTTGCTAGGTCATCATGGCCTAATTTTCCGTGCTCGATGGCACCTTCCAGGCTCTTAATACCAGCATCCAGATGTTCATCGGCAGTTTTCGCATGTATTTTCGCTGTTTCCGCATGTTCAGCAATAGCCTTTCCATTGCCCGCATTTACCGCAGCTTCTGCATGTTTGATTGCTTCTACCATGTGTTTTTCAACGGCAAAAATTGAGAACGAAGCAAAAGTCAAAATGATCGATGTTGTTAAACCTATAATATTTATATCGGTGAGTTTCATATTTATATCCTGTGAAAAATTTTTGCGCCTACTGAATGTCATGTCAGACTTATATGTTAGGTAAATTGGTTTTACTTGTCTTTATTAATATCTTCCTTGATATCACCTATCCTTTTTTGTATTTTGCCGACATTTTTCTGGATAGTTCCTTCTGTTTCCATGCTCTTGTCATCCAAAATTTTTCCAGTGACTTCTTTGACTTTGCCTTTGGCTTCTTCAACACTGCCATTAACTTGGTCTTTATTCATAAAGGGTTCTTTCTGGTTTTCTTCAGCATTGATATCAAATATAAAGAATGTCAATACTATTGCCGCCGTTAAAACCAAGCTTTTTATATTTGTGATTTTCATATAGTTCCCTACGAGATTCTTATTGGGATGATTTAAACAATCAGGCAGCAGGCAAATCATAATGACTGCCTGCTCAGTCCAATAAAGTTTTAGTTGCCTTCTTTTATTTCTTCCTTGAGGTCGCCAAAGCCCTTTTGAATCTTGCCGACGTTCTTTTCTACATTGCCTTCCGCTTCTAAATCCTTGTCATCCAATAACACACCGGCGGCTTCTTTAACTTTTCCTTTGACTTCTTCGACTTTGCCTTTCACTTGATCTTTGTTCATGTATGTCTCCTATTGGAAAAAAATTAACGATAACTTTATTGCTACCGTTTGAACGTGGAATGGTGTTTTCCGACGCTTCCTTGAATGGTAGGCTTAAATCACAATCAAGTCGGTACGGTAACGAACAGATATTGTGTTAACTTGATTGAAGTAAAGATCGGCATCTGAATACGGTTAGTTGGTAGCAACAGAACTAAGGTGCTATCCCTAAAGAAGGTGGTATCGGCATATAAACTGATGGGAAAGTAGGCTGCCCATCTGTTTATGGCACAAAATTTATATTTTGCCCTGAACAAATTAAAATGATAGGGCTTTAATTCTTAAGATCCGTTTCTTTAATGTAAAGATTTAATAAGTGTTTTGCTATGACCAAGTTTTCGTCAGTGCGGATCACCCATGTCGAGATAGTTGAGTGAGGGGTTGATATTAGTTTAGAGCTGTTTTCATTAGCCTGCTTGTTAAGTTTAATTCCTAGCCACATGGATTGCTGGCAAATATTTGCACGAATTTCGTTAGAATGCTCACCAATCCCGCCAGTGAATACCAGCGCATCAAGGCCGCCGAGCGCCGCAACCAAAGAGCCTATTTCCCGGCTAATGCGATAAACAAACAATTCTATGGCTTCCTTGGCATAAGG
>JABFSV010000148.1 GCA_013140405.1 Methyloglobulus sp.
ATCCAGCTAAGTTCTGCATGTCATAAGTATAGGATAAAACCCCGGAATGGAAATTCCACCCAAAAGCATATTTTTTGTAATAGCTTGACAACAAATACGCTTTTTCGATTGTGCGGCACTGGATATTTGAATACCTAAATAGCTAGAAAGAATTGAAAGACAGCAAAGAAGGTAATTTTTTCAATATTTAAATAATGTTGAATTGTTTGCTTGTCTTCACTGGAGTCAATGCTTGCAAAAGAACGTATGTAGTTCGTCACTGGATTTTAAGCACGGAATTGCAGCACCAAACAGCTGCGTTAGAGGAATATGATGTTATGCAAACACTAGATATAACAGGCGAAATGACCATTTATACCGCTGCTGAGCAAAAGACCCAGTTGCTGGAGTTTATTGAATCTGGCCATGCGCTTGAGATTAATCTTTCGCAGGTCTCAGAGCTAGATACTGCGGGTACGCAATTACTGATTATGGCTAAGCACGAAGCCGCCCGTTCGAATAAAAACTTACGATTCGTTATGCATAGCAATGCTGTACTCGACGTATTGGAATTAGCCAATTTGACTGCGGTATTTGGTGATCCCTTATTTATAAGTGGTGAATAGGAGTAACTTCGATGAAACATCAGCAATATGCCGAAAACGGTAGCAGCCTAATTATGAAACGTCACAAGATAACAGATATACAGCAGAGCTTATCTAACTTGAAAGCTAATGTTGCCGCTATGTGGATTGCATTTGGCAACTTATTGCTATTTATGGGAGGTGATGATTCGGTTGAGATCGGATTTCACCCGTGTTCTATGGAAATGTTAAGCCCATCGGCAATCCCATTAACGGGTGATAGCAACAAGGAGCAATGTTCATGAGTTTTGACCAAGAAATGCAAGCGGCATTACAGACCTTTATTGCTGAAAGCCAGGAACTCTTGCAAACCATGGAAGATGACCTTATCAGCCTAGAAGAACAGCAAGACCCTACAGAAACAATTGCGGCAATATTTCGGGCAGCCCATACCATAAAGGGTTCATCAGGGTTGTTTGGGCTCGACCATATTGTTAGCTTTACGCATGTCGTTGAAAGTGTATTGGATATAGTACGGGAAGGCCAAATACAAGTATCAAACGATTTGGTGGCTACCTTATTAAATTGCCGGGATCACATCGCCTTATTGATTCAATCGCTCGCAGATGGAAAGCTCACAGAAGATGCCAGCCAAGCCCAACAAGGTGAATTGTTACTTGGACAATTGCGACCTTATCTCACACAAGAGCAAACAGCGGTTGTTCCGACAACAACATCACAAGATAAAGTTGAAATAGATAAGGGCGCTAGCAGCGAAGGCGGTTTACAAAATGGCAACTGGCATATCTCCTTAAGGTTTGGCAGTGATTCGCTCAGAAATGGCATGGATCCTTTGGCGTTCATCCGTTACCTGTCAACGTTAGGCAATGTCATTTCTATAACCACACTTGTCGATGGCTTGCCTGAAAGCGTAGACATGGATCCTGAAACTTGTTATTTAGGCTTCGAAATAGATCTGCAAACTGATGCCAGCAAAGACGCGATAGAAGCGGTTTTTGAATTTGTGCGCGAAGACAGCCTTATCCATATTTTGCCGCCGAATAGTTGTCTTGATAACTATATAGATTTAATCCGCAGCTTGCCAGAAGATGAGCGCCGTCTGGGAGAGATACTTATCGACAGTGGCGTGTTAACCAGGCAAGAACTTGAAACAGGATTGCAGCAACAACAAAGCCAAAGCCCCGGTGAGTCACCTATCCAACCAATCGGTTCGATTCTGGTTGAAGCGCAAACCGTACCCCAACCCATAGTTGATGCGGCGTTGGAAAAACAAAAGCAAGTCAAGGATGCCAAAGCCAGGGAAAATCAAAGTATCCGGGTTGATGCTGAAAAATTAGATAAGTTGATCGATCTGGTTGGTGAACTTGTTATTTCATGCGCTGCTGCTAATTTACGCGCAGAACAAATAAAGGATTCTGCACTGTTAGAAGCCAATGCCCAAATTATTGGCCTCGTTGAAGAAGTCCGTGATAGCGCATTAAAACTGCGTATGGTGCCCATTGGTGCGACGTTTAACCGTTTTCAACGTGTTGTGCGTGATGTCAGTGCAGAGATAGGAAAAGATATTACGCTGGTAATATCCGGTGGCGATACCGAAGTCGATAAATCCGTCATCGAACAGATTGGTGATCCATTAATGCACCTCGTCCGCAACTCTATGGATCATGGCATAGAAAACGCACAGGTACGCGCAGAACGTGGGAAGCCAGCCAAAGGCAAGCTCAAGCTCAATGCTTATCATGAGTCCGGCACAATTGTGATCGAAGTCAGCGATGACGGCGGTGGTTTGAACCGTGACAAAATCCTTGCTAAAGCTATCGAACGTGGGTTAGTCCAACCGGGAAGCAATCCCAGTGACAAAGACGTATATGCACTGATTTTTGAACCCGGTTTTTCTACTGCCGACAAGGTTTCCAACCTGTCTGGGCGTGGCGTGGGGATGGATGTCGTCAAACAAAACATTACCGCATTGCGTGGCTCTATCGAAATCAACAGCGTTGCAGGTGAGGGCACGACCATACGAATTCACTTGCCACTAACATTAGCCATTATCGATGGCTTCCTGGTAGCTGTAGGCAATTCATTTTTTGTGATTCCCCAGGATCGTATCGTTGAGTGCGTGGAATTACCAAGCAATACCAATCGCGCTGATTATATGAATCTACGTGGCGAAGTGTTGCCATTCATTCGTTTAGGTTCAATGTTCAATATCAAGCGTGATCCTTTTTTCAAGCGTGAAAACGTAGTTGTTGTTGACTCTGGTGGTAGTAAAACCGGTTTAGTGGTGGATAGATTATTGGGCGAATTTCAGACAGTTATTAAGCCGCTCGGAAAATTATTTAACCATGTACAAGGGATTGGAGGGTCAACGATTCTTGGTAGCGGTGAAGTGGCCTTGATCGTCGATGTGCAGGTGTTAGTCCAGCACTACGCACAAAGAGAACACATTGCGCCAAAGGCAATCACCCAACAATCTTATGCTTGAGGTATGCATACAGGCATACGCCAGGAGATAAGGTGAAAAAAATCAACTTGGTAACCAACTAAAATTTAGCTTTCAATAAGTTAGGGCTTTGTTAATAGACATTATATGTTTTGGAGAAAGAAATGTTTCAAAAATTGAAGATCGGTGCCCGTTTAAATGGTTTGATAGGAATGGCTTTGTTAGTCGCTATCTCATTGGGCACATTGGGTCTATTAGGCCTTGGCCAGACCCAAGCTAGCCTAAAAACAGTTTATGAAGACCGCATGGTGCCGGTAAAAGACTTGGCCATGATCAATGAACTCCTGATTGAAAGCAGGGCAAGCTTGCGCACAACGCTCAGCGAGGCAGAACTTGCATTGCCTGTCGGGACGCAAGTCACAGCAGATAATAAGGCGTTGCGTGCTATGAATGCAGATGATGCCACAAAAACGGCTGAATTTATAGGCAAAAACATCGAAACAATATCAGCGCTTTGGAAAGGGTATATGGCGACTTACCTGACTGAAGAAGAAAAAGTATTAGCTGCAAAATATGCCGAAAGCCAAAATAAATTTTTCACGGAAACTTTGCAGCCAGTTCGGTTGGCAATGCAATCAAACAACTACCTGGAAACCCGCAAACTGGCTGACAAAGTAAAAGACGTTTACCCGCAAGTTGATTCCGATCTTGAAAAACTGAAAGATTTACAATATGACGTTGCCAAGGCCGAATATGAAGCCGGACAAAAGCGTTATGACAATATCCGCTTAACAACATTCTGTGTTCTAGGTGGTTCGATTGCGCTCTTGCTTTGGCTTGGGGTAGTTATTAGTCGTTCAATTACCCGTCCTCTTGATCAAGCACTTAACGTTTTTGGTAATATTTCCAATGGTCGTTACGATACCCAAATTACTGTTCCTGGCGAAGATGAAGTCAGCAAGGTTTTAGTTGATCTGCAAGCAATGCAGGCCAAGCTTG
>JABFSV010000069.1 GCA_013140405.1 Methyloglobulus sp.
TCAAGAAAATCGGCGTGCAACTGTCGATTGATGATTTTGGCACAGGTTATTCCAGCTTGAGCCGTCTGATGAATTTTCCAATTGATTGCTTAAAAATCGACCAAAGCTTTATTCGTGACCTGGAACAAAGTTCCGCGAAAGCGGCAATCGTAACTGCTATCATTAAAATGGCCGAAGGTATGGACATGAACGTTATTGCCGAAGGCATTGAGACCCAACACCAATTGGAATTCGTGAAAATAAATAACTGCAAGGGGGTACAGGGCTATCTCCTGTGTAAACCCATGCCCTCAATACAAATTGAAGCATTTCTCAGAGATCAGGCGCAACCAGGATCAGGTGTTTATGCAATTAATTGAGTTTCAGCAAACGTCTATGCTGCCTACAGCCCATCTAAACACTCAGGTAATAATGTTTATCTATAAACCTTAACTTAATCATAGCGTTAAATTAATCATGAACGGTTTCACAAAATCGAAAAAACTATTTTTTTTGAATAACATATCACCCAAAATACCTTTTTATAGCTGCTATCATATGAATGTTATCTATGTTTTTAAGCCGAGACTAACCGCATCAACAACTTAAAAAAACTTTCCTGCCACTTTTGTCTGATACAGCTCTTACTCTTCTGTGGGTTGATGGGCTGGGGACAGCCGCTTTTGGCACAGGAAACAGCCGATGTTTATGACTTACCACTCGATCAATTAGTCAATGTCGAGGTGGTCTCTGCTTCGCGCTTCAAACAAAAGTCGTCAGAAGCCCCATCGGCGGTCGAAGTGGTCACGGCTGAGGACATCCGCAGCTACGGCTGGCGTACCTTGGCAGACGCGCTTAATTCGATACGTGGCCTATACGTCCGCAACGACCGCAACTATTCATTCCTCGGTACCCGGGGGGTTTCCCGCACGGGGGACTATACCTCACGGTTATTGTTCATGATTGATGGTCGCCGCATGAATGATGCAATGTTCGACCAAGGTTTCATCGGCGAAGAATCCATGCTGGACATGAACTTGATCGAGCGTATCGAATACATTCCTGGCTCCGGCTCGTCGGTCTATGGTGCCAATGCATTGCTTGGCGTTGTTAACGTTATCACCAAGGAAGGCAAAAAATTCAATGGCTTACGTCTTAGTGGGGAAGTTGGCAGCCTTGACACTTACCGTGGGCGCGCAACCTTCGGCAAGCAATGGGACAATGGAACTGACCTGCTGATTAACGGCTCACGCTTCTTCAGTCATGGCGCAGACAAGTTGTTTTTCCCCGAATTTTCCGGCACAAATGGCGGTATTGCCGAAGACATGGATATTGAGCGGACCAGCCGGCTGTTCGGCAAATTAAGTTACCGTGACCTTACCCTTCGAGCTGGCTATGTAGACCGCTACAAACGTGTACCTACAGCCGCTTTCGGGGCAATCTTCAATGACAAAGGCCTTTTTACCCTAGATAAACAAGCCTACATAGACTTGGATTACATTACCCAAATCAATGCTGATTTGGGAATTGAGGCGCGGGCGTTCCATCACTGGTTTGATTACGAGTCTATTAAGCCTTATGATCTAATCCTAGAACGAGTAGAGAATTACGATGCCTTGGATGCCCGCTGGTGGGGCGGTGAATTCAAACTGACCGGCACCCAATTTGAACACCACAAATGGATAGTGGGCGCGGAGGCGCAGTTCGACCAACGCCAACATTTTATTAATTTCGACATTGATAAGAATCTGCTTTATAACAACAGCGACCGTAACGGTTGGCGGGCTGGCATTTACGTGCAGGATGAGTACCGCCTTACCGACAGCTTACTGCTTAATGTTGGGCTACGCCTAGACCAACATCACATGATCAGCAGCCTACAACTACATCCCCGTATCGGCTTGATCTGGGATGTCACCCCCACCCTGACCACCAAATTGCTGTATGGATCGGCATTTCGCGCCCCTAACGCCTATGAACGCGATTACTATTTAACCGATAACAACAGTCCCAATCCCAATAACAAGGAAGAACTCGTCAAAAGCTATGAAGCCATAGCGGAATGGTATCCAGTCAGTGGGCTAAAACTGCTGGGGACGATGTTTTATAATGACCTAAAAAAAGTCCTGATCCAAGACAGTGACATAACATCACCTACCTACCTCATGTTCGTCAATTCTGGACACTACCATACCTACGGCTACGAATTGGCTGCCGAGAAACGCTGGGAAAACGGTAGGCACTTCAAGCTAACCTGGACGCGCACCTACGTTCGTGACGAAGTGCTGGATGGCGGTAGCTGGGCACAAGATTCCCCAAAAAACCTGGTCAAACTGCATTATGCCGAACCGTTGTGGGACGATACCCTACGCTTGGGTTTCGAGGAATTGTTCGTAGACCAGCGCCGCACCTTGGCTAACAACATTGCACCTTCCTACCACCTGTTCAACATCAACCTTGCCCTAACCAAGCCCTTATACGGCTTCCAGGCTTCACTTGGTGTGTATAACGTACTTGATCAACACTACAAGGTACTGGGTGGCAGCGAGCATCTCCAAGATACCTTGGCTATGGATGGGCGTACCGTACGTTTTCGCTTAGAGTACGGATTTTAAGTATGCGATTGTTAAGCACTTTTGATCGCCTCAAGCCTCGTTTAATAGCGCTAATATTGGCTATTGGTTTAGGGCTGGACACATCAGCTGCCAGTACTGCGAACAGTGAGCAGGCTATAACGGTTGCTTTCCTTTATAACTTCCTAAAGTTCACTGAATGGCCAGAAGGCACAATAACCGGCGACCTGATGCTTTGCGTCACCAACAGTGCCGTATTTGGCGAAGAACTCGATGCTATTTCAGGCCGCTTAGCACAGAATAAAACTGTACATATTAAACACATAGAGTTAGGAGAAAACACGCGCGAATGCCAACTTCTATTTTTGCCGCGCGAAGAAAAACCAGTACGTGTACGGGAATGGCTCAAGAACACTGCCAGTACAACGACACTGACAGTAAGTAACATGGGCGAGTTTCTCGATATGGGTGGCATGATTGTTTTGATCGACGATAATAGCCGCTTGCAATTCGAAGTCAACTTGGAGCGAGTCAAGTCCTCTGGCCTCAGATTGAGCGCCCAATTGTTGAAAATAGCCAGGGACGTACGAGGCAAACAATGATAGCCGCTAAGCTCCGTAACAGGCCTATCGCCGACAAGCTGCGGCTTATCATACTCGTCAGCCTGGCTTGGTCAATGGTGATTATTTTCACTTTAGTGGCAGCGAACGAAGCCAGAAACTCGTTTCATGCCGCGCAAGAGCAACTTGCTGGTCTAGCACGGATAACAGCCATCAATTCGCAAGCTGCATTAGCCTTTCTTGATAAGCAGAATGCCCAGCAAACACTTGACTCCTTACGTGAAATTCCCGCGATTACCAATGCCTCACTCAGTACCAAGGATGGCGTTTCTATAGCTAGCTTCAATCGCGATGAATCCGTGCGCTTGCCCACTTGGCTGCCTTGGCGGGAAATCAGCATTATCCAGGCGGTGATGATTGAACAGGAACATGCAGGTAATCTGACACTACACTATTCGCTTGGAACAATGTGGGCAGATCTAGGCGTGAATCTTGCCATTTCCGCACTGGCCTTGTTGATGGCTTTTCTAGCAGCTTTAATTATGGCCAGACGTTTGGCATCGACGGTCACACAGCCCATCAGCGATTTGTCCACAACCGTCCGTCAAATCTCTGATTCTGGTTATTACGCACTCAGTGTAAGCAAACAAGATAATGATGAGGTAGGCACATTAGTGGATGCCTTTAACAATATGCTTGGGCAAATACACCGACGGGATGGGGAGCTTGCACAGCATCGGGCGACCCTTGAACGCCAAGTTGAGGCACGGACGGCGGAGTTGCGCCATGCCAAGGAGCTTGCCGAGACCGCCAACGCCGCCAAGTCCCAGTTCCTTGCCAACATGAGCCACGAGATCCGCACCCCAATGAACGGGGTGCTGGGCATGGCCGAGCTGCTGCTCGACA
>JABFSV010000389.1 GCA_013140405.1 Methyloglobulus sp.
AAGAACAACGCCACCAGACATTCGGTGCCGACCACAATCAGCGGTATTGAAATGAATACGGCAATTGCAATTACAATCAATTCGAATGCCATCAGATAACAGCCTCAGTGAACAATGCCGCCAATTTTCCGGCTTCTTTTTCTATATCATGTTGAGCGAAAACGGCATTAAACCCCTGTTCACCCATAGTTTCAAGGTCAGCATCACTGGTATTTAGCAGTTCCTGCATGGCTGTTTTCAAACTGCCGACATCACCAGGAGGCACTAACCAGCCATTTTTGCCGTGTTGGATTAATTCAGGTATTCCGGCAACATAGGTTGAGATAACTGGGCGACGCAATGCCAATGCTTCCATGATAACGACAGGTAAGCCCTCCGCAAAGCTGGGCAGGACCATTCCCCTGGATGTAATCAATAACGATTTAACTTGCTCACTGCTGATCCAACCTGTAATTTCAACCACGTTGTCCAATTGATATGCCGCAATCCGGTTCTCGACATCTTTACGCATAGGGCCGTCACCTGCCAAAATCAGCTTGCAACTAATGCCTTCGTCATGGAGTTGTTTCATGGCATCCAGCAACAACAGTTGGCCTTTTTGTTCGCACAAACGACCAATACAGAGGAGTTGCCGAGACGCTTTAGGTATTTTTGTGGCCTTTTGGGCCAGGAAAGCCGCATCAAGCCCACAACGCACAATTTTGACCTTATGCCATTCTGATGCGGGAAGCCAACGAAATAACTGGCTGCGTCCATAAGAACTGATGGCAACCACAAAACGGCTGTGGCGTATTTTTTCCGCCAGATGTATAAATTCCGGCTTATCGAATTCTTCTGGGCCGTGGACTGTAAAGCTATAGCCTACGCCACCCAATAGTTGCGCCAACATCACTACGGCGGTTGAATTAGTGCCAAAATGCGCGTGTATATGTTCGATGCCAGTGGTTTTTTCCCATTGCAACAAGACACAGGCTTCTATTAGGTAGACGATATGCCTGATTAATCCGCGGTCAGAGCGTAATCCCAATTTAATGGCCACTTTAAGGCTCTTTAAGAACAACTGAGGTGACGAGCAAAATGTTTTTGTGAATGCTGATGCTATTTTGAGCGGATGTTCAGCAAGAATATATCGTGTTTTTGGTAGTTCGCTTTGATCTAAGGGATCTACCAGTTCATCCTTGTCTGTGCGTAACGCAAAACGCTCAACGGAATAACCGAGACGTTCCAACGCCAAAATTTCCCTACGAATGAAGCTATGGCTTACTTTAGGGTATTGGTTGACAAAATAGGCTAATTTCATGCAGCTATATGCTTTCGTTACTCAAATAATGTTAATCTATCAGCTAACACAGCATAACCTTGCTATCTTGCAAATAGGATTGTTGTGTTATGTAAGATTAGATGTGGTTGTTAATATTTATGAGGCACAAAATTGCTGGCTTTGGCAGCTATAAATATTTGAAAGGCCGATGTTTCATTCAGAAAATCAATCATCGCTAGTTTATCCGGTTCATGACTTTTCTTGCTTTAGCGGTTAGAAAGCGTACGACAGGTATGTTATCAAACCATTTATTCAGGGCGACATCGCTGCGGGAACTTCTTTGCCAGCCCAAATTAGGGCAAGCTAGTAAAGTGACTATTTCTGGATTTTGTTGTCTAAAGGTTGTTAGTGCGCCATCATAATGCATAGGTCCACCATCAGGGTGGCCGGGTGGTCGTTGCAAAACAGTTTCAAGGAATGCTATTAAACGATCTAAGGTATTGCCGTTTACAGCATAGAAGTGTGTTGTCATTACTGGCTTAGAATAAACCAGTAATTCCAAATCGCCTTCGATTTTCAAGTCTTCAACATGACCTAAATAGCAAATATTCCACTCCATAGCTTTCAAAGAGTTTACTAAGTAAGGTATAACGTCATGCAATTTCGGTGAAATTGCCAAATCATCTTCCATGAACAGCACAGATTGTGCTTTGCTGTCCCTGGCTTGTTTTAGAATGGCTAGATGGCTTAGGAAACAGCCCCGGGCGCCCACACTCGGAAACTTGCCTTTGTCGTCAGGCTTGATGGCGGGAAAGACGACAACCTGTTTATTTTGGTAGCCTAGGTTTACCTTTTTTAATTCAAGTTCCATTTCCAAGCGCCTATCAACCCGTTCGGGTAAGTTGACGATATAGACAGCAGCAAAAATGTCAGTCAATAACTCTTTCATGGTTAGCCTTTATTTGTTTAGGAACGTGACATTTTTATAGTTGTCGCGCATTGAAAAATCATAGACCGAGTAGTTTTTGTTGTATGAATTCTTATAGAAATTGACTTCCTTTCCTAATAAGGTCGAGGCAATAGCAACATGCAGCCTATTGGTATTTACGGTTTTAAATTTATCGATGTATTTGAATACCCTATACGAAGTCTCGTGAGAGTATAAACGCGACATATTGTCGGTGGCGAACGCCTGGGAAAAGTCGATATTGTTGAATGGGATGGCGATATCCGATTTTTCATCATCCATCCTGAATGAATTCAACACGCCAGCACTTAAGCTGTTTTTGATGCCATAAATTGCAGTCCTGATGCATCTTTTGGTGTTCCTGGATAAGAACTGGTCAGTAAAAGAAAATAGCTTGTCACCGTCGCTGATCGTTTTTTTGATGTCTACCCCAAACACCAAATCATCTGCCGTGAATACGTTGGCTTTGGTGACATGCTGGGTGACGTATTGGTAGGAATCATTTTCCCTGCAAAACAAGTCAACATTGTCGCCTAAGCCGGCGAGCATTTCAGGATACGCTTGGATGCTATGGGGCAAGACCACCAGTTTCTTGACTTTGTTGTAGTTGTTTTCTATGAAGCGCAAGGCATTTTTATAGAGTCCGACAAGGTTGCCGCCACCACCATAAAATACCACCCGGCCTTCATAAACCGCTTTGATGTCGCCTTCATGAAAATTGATCCCTGCACGATCCAGTATTTGATGGGCGGCATGGGCGATCAAGGAGTCGCCGGCATTGCCTGGGTTGGGTATATAGATTGCTTCTTCATTGGCATACTGTTTTAAGTAATCGTTTATATTGGTTTTAGTCATATTATTTGTATTCTATTAGTGTTGCCCGGTATTTTAACAAGCGAGCCAAGTGATAGCTGACCACGCCCATGAATTGGGGAAATTTGATTAAGACGAAAGAACCAGCGATTAAATACTGGAAATTTTTGGCGTAATTATGGCGAACATTGAAAGACGCAATCCTGACAATTTGCACTAAATAGATGCCCCACCCGATCATAAACCACTTGTTCAATAAACCGAGTGACAATAATAAAATAGGCAACAAGCCGCCCCAAAATACTATGCTGCGGTTTTCTTTGACCCAATAGCGTTCTTTCGATGCGCCATGTAAGGCACTTCCCGCTGCATAAGCAAAACCGGCCCGTTTGCTGCGTCGCCACCATTGCCCAAACTGCGTGATTGCGGCATCATGCCAAGTCATTTCGGCATCCAGGCGGTAAATTTTCCAGCCTTTATGGCGTAACCGAAAACACATTTCTGGTTCTTCCCCTGCGATTAAGTCTTCGCGGTAGCCATCGACTTCTACAAATGCTTCCACCCTGATGAGGGCATCGCCGCCACAGGCGGTGGCGCCACCTATTGGCGTGTCCCATTCAACATCGCAAAGTCGGTTATAAAGGGATTTTTCTGGAAACCGTTCCCGCCTGCGCCCACACGCCACCGCATAATAGGTATGTTGCTCTAGGAAATCCGTGGCGCTTTCCAGCCAACTTGAAACCAATTGGCAGTCGCCGTCAATAAACTGCACGTACTTGAGTGACGGGTTACTGCTTATCAATGTCTTGAACCCAGCATTCCGCGCACGGGCGGCGGTGAAGGGCTGTGCCATATCAAGCGGAACTACGGTCATGCCCATTTTTGTCGCCAGATCCACGCTGCCATCGCTTGAACCGGAATCTACATAAACAATATGGGTCAGGTTTTGGGATAATGATTCCAGGCAAGTACGCAACCGCTCCCCCTCATTGCGACCAATAACGACAGCACCGATTGTTGCGCTAAAAGTTGTTTTCACGATGCTACTTTATAAGGTTTAGCTAGTTATACGGGATAGATAAGGGAAACTTGAGCAGGTCGAATCCGAGCGGCTTTCGACACTGCCACTAAGAACGGAATCAATTTGCCGCCGCCCAACCTGCCGTAGGTCTTAACCAGGGATTCCATAACAAACGCCGTATAGTATTGCGTGCAATCAATCACTAAATAGCGTGGTTGTGATGCCATTTATGATAGATGCTTGGCAAGCCTGAGGGCGAGTTCGACTATGGTAAACGTCGGGTTTGTCCCGCCGCCAGTCGAAAAAACGCTGCTGCCGCCGATATATAAATTGTCAATCCCAAAAACCTTGCAGTCCTTATCAACAACGCCATACTCAGGGCTTTTGGACATTCTTGTCGTACCAATGCTATGGCAATGATAACCTACCGGGATCTTTGCGTTTTCGTCCAAGATGTATGATGCCAATTGGACTCGGCCATAATCCTGGCGGGCAAATTCTTTGGCCAATTCAATCCCTATAGTCCGTATTGTCCTTTTGTCCAACTCATTCATTTGCCAAGAAAGATTGACACGGCGCAAACCAAAGCTGTCCGTTTCTTTGTCGAGGGAGACCCTGCTGTTTTTGTTAGGCGACTGTTCCATCAACGTACCCAAAATGCCGTCGCCAGGGCATTGAAAATCTACAAATTTACGTGACAATTCCGTTATCTCGTCCCATTTGCAGACATTGTTCCTGATATATTTTCTAAGTTCTTTTGACCGACCGCCACCTGTAGGGGGGTCAGGCGAAATGCTCATGGAAACATTGCCGTTGCCTATTTTGTGCTCCAGCGAAAATTGGCTGTCGGTATAAAGGCTGAGGCCCTTTTTCATGTTTTTCCAATATTTTGGATTGCCGGAAAAAAAGCCATAATTAATATTATAGTGTTCCATAAAACATCGACCCACAAAATCTGACTGGTTGCCGATGCCTCCTTTAAGTTGGGTATCGCAGTTCAAAAGCATTCTTGCGTTCTCAATCGCGCCGAGAGCGATTACGATATTTTTGCCAGTGAACGTAAAGCGTTTTTTGCCGTAATCCATTACCACCAGTTCTGTCACGCTGCTCAGTTCTTTATTCAGCCTGACATCAATCAGGTTGGCGTTGATGAAAAGGCTGATATTACCGGATACTTCAATTTCGGCGCGGTATTTATCGCCGAATCGGGTAGGTGCGCTTATTGCGTAACGGTCTGGGATAAATTTGCCAGAAGTCCAGTTCGATATGTCGGCTGCCGTAAAGTCTCCGCTGATGTCTACAACGGATTTGGCTTCTGCCTCATAATTTGCCAAGTCACTTTTTTGTATAGGCCATCCCGGCAACTCAAAAAAATCTCTTTCCATAAAGTCCACTTCGTCTAAAGGCTTGCATCGGCCTGACCAATGGTTTGTCGTGCCACCTAAATATCTAAGGCGGCAGGTATCCAAGCCCCAATATTCCATGCCAGTGTTTTTGCCTTTGTAGCAATCATACGATTGGTCGGAATATTCAAATCCACCCGCTTCCAGCAAGGCAACTTTTTTGCCAGCCCTAGCCAAGTAAACGGCTAACGTAATCCCTGCCGCACCGGCACCGCAAATACAAACGTCGTAGTCTGCCGTTTTTACATTTTTTGTGGCCGTATCTAAATCAATAATCATTTGTTGAATCCAAGTCCGATTTCAGTAAGACCCAACCATTCCTGATAATAAATTCGTCATCGTCAAAATAATCGTCAAATGCAATTAAGTTTGGGAATAATTTTTTTGATAACCCAAGAGCCACAGTAACGCTCAATAAATTACGCAGAAATTTTCTTCTATTTGTCATTATCCTATTTATCCCTTATCAAAAGATTATTTGGCAAAGCCATTTTCGGTTGTCCAATTCATCGGGGCATCAGGTTATTGGTATCGCCGCTATAGGTCGTAATAGCAAGAAATAAATTGTACTTGCAGGATGCGTCCCGCCGATGTTTAAGAACAGGAGTAAAATCACCTTTCTGGGCAGCTTTGTTTGTTAACGTCCCAGGCAGTTCGGCATTAACGAAAACTGTGATGCAACAATCATAGACCACAACCGATTATTTCCAAGTTAAGGCGTTGGTCTTTGCTATCGTGGCGAAGTTGTCACAGCTTATTTCCAAGCCCAGCCATGTGCCCAAGGTGTTCAAATCATCATTGAAAATAGTTGTTAGCTTTTCGATGTGTTTTTTGTCCAACTCTGGCCGATTTTGCATGGTCAGGTTGTTTTTGACGCGATCCCGAATGAATTGCGGGATCAAATGCCGCCGCAGGAAGGTCATCAGGTTAGATTCGACCAATAACTCATATCCCCAAAAGCGTTTGATCCGTTCGTTGGAGACATTTTGCAATGCAATGTTATCGTGCCAAGTGACGGGTTGGGTGTAACCGATGAACCGGGCTATTTTTTCAAGTTCTTGTTGAGGTTGGGATTTCACAGCTTCAAAAAAAATCGGTAAGATATTCGTCTTGCCATAGGCTTGGATATAAGGTTCAAGCTGTCTTGCATAACAACTGTACGCGGCCAATTCCTCGTATTGGTCTACCGCTTGGTTAATATCACAGCTAAAGACATTTTGCGACCATTGGTGGATATAGTGCGAAACCAATCGGTCGATAGGATGGCGCATGACATAAATGAGCTTTACGGACGGCAAATAAGCGGACATCCGTTGGATGCACTGGGGATAAGTCGGCAACTTGGTGTAATGGGTGCTGGATTCACCGCATAGGTCGCCGGGTTGGGCATCTTTGAAAAGGGCTTCGTACCAGTTTAATCCGCGTGCATATTGGTCGTCATCACTGAAGAAATTAGGTTCTTTTGGTGTACTCATAAAAATGCCCGGCTGGTGCGCCAACTGGGTATGGAGCGAACTGGTCGCGCATTTCATTGCGCCGACAATAATAAAGTCAGGCTTATTTGCCATAATTGTCCGGGTGAATGTAAGGTTTTAAGGGATTTAGGAAGTTGATCAAAATATCCCGCCATTGTTTTTCCGAGGTATCCGGCATGTAAGAAGGCGACAACAGGCTTCGGAACGAGGCAATCGACCAACCTAATTCCCACAACAAATTTGCACATAGCAGCCCAACCCTGCCGTAAGCCTGGAAAAAAAAACGTGTACGGGATTCATAATAATAGCGGGGCAAGCGTTTGCGTAATTTGGCTTGCGCTTTCACTGGGGAACTGCCTCCCCGCAAATGCACGATATGCGATGCAGGTTCTTGCCAAATCTCCCAGCCCGCTTTTTTGGCGCGTCGGCAAAATTCCACGTCTTCAAAATACATGAAATAGCCCTCGTCCAAAAAGCCAATGGCATTAAAAACCTCGGCCTTGACCATGACACAAGCAAAGCTCACCCAGCAGTAAGGACGGGAAATTTCAGAAACTGGCTGGGCAACGACGAATTTTTTAAAGATTTTGGTTATCAAGCCTGTTTTCGCTGAACCAATGAGTTCGCTGATAGGGGTATGGTAGTTAAAACAACTTTCTTGGGGCGTTCCGTCGAGCCATTCGAGACGGGGGGCGATTAGTCCCACCTTTTTTTCCCGGCTGATGGCGTTTAACATGGTTTGGATTGCGCCTTTCCGTACCAAGGCATCGCTATTCAATAATAAATAATGATCCGCTTGTACGGTTTTTATACCAATATTGTTTCCGCCTGAAAAACCGGAGTTAACGGGAGATCTGATTAGCTTTATGTTATCAGGTTGATTATGCTTTAAAATCCAGTTTTCAACGATTGTCACTGAATTATCATTGGAGGCGTTATCAACCACAGCAATCACCCAATTGTCCTCAAGTTCAGGCAACAGGCTTTCCAGGCAATCCAATAACAATTGCGGTGTTTTATAGTTAACAATGACAATACAGAGGTTATAAGGCATGTTCCCGTACCATGACATGCGCTAAACAGCGATTGTTGCCTGAAGTTATTTTTTTATATCGATACGAATATTTTTTAAGCATATCTTCAAAGCGAAGGTTAGGCATTTGAGTTATTGGCGTATTCTTCCTTGAGTTTTCTTAAATGACCATTGCAAATGTCTTGGAAGGCCGTGATGTCTTCTGGATTGATATTTTCAGGCAGGGCTGGTGCGACATTTGAACGGTTGCTACGGGTGCCTACCATTGTTGAAAGCACCTCCCTACCCACGGGTATATTCAACTGGCGAAATAATTGTTCTAATGCATGTATATCATTGAATGCATTGGTGTCGATATGGACGACCGGTACTGATGGGTATTTAGCCGAGAAAGCAATCATTCGAGCCTCAATCTCATACCAATACCAAAGGCATTTGAAAAAATCATGTTGAAACCGTTCGTCGGTATCCAGTAACTCTGAAAGATTCAGGCTATTTTTCGCTGCTCGGTAGTTAAGCGTCCAATCATCACCAATGGGAGTTCCTGGAATGTTACCCCGCAAGTAATAACTGTTGCTGACTTCGATGGGGTCGCGGGTCAAATGGATCAGCCTTAATTTTGAGCCAAAAGTCTTATACGCAAAATCACCGAAACTCTTGATAAACATATGGCTTGATTCTATGTACCAAGTAGAGAATGCCGAAGCCCAAAATATATGGGGCAGTTTTCTCAAGTAAAATTGGTTTTTGGCGGGCTTTTCATCCCCCTGATTATAAGAAATCATGATATCCCCGTTCATCATGGGATGGGGCTCGTGCAGGGATTCGCACTTAGGGATTTTAGCGCAAATATTGGCTAAGGTATTCGTGCCGCAACGTCCCGTGCTGACAACAAATACATATTCCTTTGCGGAACTTGCGAGCAAACGCCCGACATTACGGGCAACAAATGCCGTGAAAAAATTAACTTTGATCCGTTTAAAAACCGATGTCATATTGAATTTCCAATTATTAGCCTTTGCATAAAAATTATACACTCTATACAAGTTATTTATGTTGTTTAGCCAAACCATACCTTATATTACTGGCTATAAGGCAAGCGTTACGTATTGTTATGAATCTGCCCCAATAAAGCGGTCATCAGCCCAAAAAATTTCAAGTTAACTGTTTTAAATGCTCAATTCTTTTGGAAAAAATATTTTCAACAGAGTGGCCTTTAGAGAACATTAAGGCATTATGCGCCAATTTCTTTAGGGTAACCCTGTCGTTGGAAAGCGTACCAATCAGGTTAGCCAATTTCTGGTAATTATCCATTGGTGCTGAATACCCAACCTCCGCACGTTTCAGGATGCCATCGAATGCTTCATTACAATAACCAACGATAGGTACCCCACAAGCAAGGGTTTCTATATAAGTACAGGATGGGTCGCCTTGCCTGTGGCAACATACAAATAAATCTATGGAACTTTGGATTCTCGGCAGTAACTCGCTTTCAAATTCTAGTACGCCTTCGAGCTTAACAAGGTTTTCGAGGTGGCTGGATTTAATGGACGCTTTCATTTCTCGTTCTAAGCTACCGCCGCCGAAGATTGACATAGTAAATGGGATGCCGAGTGCTTTTAATTCCTGAGCCACTTTTATCAGATGGTCAGCGCCTTTTATTTCGATTAACCTGCCGGAAAAAGCGAGCCTAAGCGGGTTTCCTTGTACCAGGTAGGATAACCTATCCTCCAATACTTCAGGAGAAATGAATTTGGAAATTGAAACCCTATTGTCGAAATAGAGCATCGGATTTTTGTTTATTTTGCAATATGGCTCAAAGGTCGGGGTGCCATTGCATTGTAAACCAGATGCTATCCTGATTGCTTTTCTTTGTTTACATTCTTGATTAATTTCCCAAAATACTCGCCGCAACTTCACAGCAAAATTAACGCGGCTAGATCTAATTATTTGTAACCTAGTTTTTAATGAATATTCTGAAATGTAAACACAAGGTGTGCCAAGTTCAAGGCATAAAGAACCAATTAAGTTGTTTTTGTAAGAAACACTGACTAGCACAATTGACGCACCGCTTAAATCAGACGGCATAACATCATCGGTTTTAACAAAGACTAACTCGAAAGGTAGCTTAGTTAAATCAATGTCAATATTATCAAGGTTTGTGCTGGGTTGGCTGCTTGCCCTCATTAAGACTTTTATTTCACCGTCCCAGTATTGCTTGTACTGCTCAACCCCATCAATAAATTTTTTAGTCAAAAACTTTCTGTTTGAACTATCAATGGTCGCTTCCAGCGCAGGAATGATTAATAATTTTTTCATTGTCAGAACCTACTGTTAATCACGGTTGTCAGTAAACAACCTTGAGATTTCTTACACATAAAGCCTCACAATACCAGTTTATCGTTCAGGTGTGTTTGCATATTGAAGCAGCGCTTGCTCAAAACAAGAAAATGCTTCAGACCAAGTATGCTTTAATGAAGCTTCGTATGCGTTTTGAGAAAGCTGGAGCCATTGTTCATTAGGCATTTCAGCGACTGCAATAATGGCATTTGCCATAGCTGGGACATCATCGATTTCAAGAAGAAAACCGTTGGTTTGGTTAATCAATTCTGGTGCAGCGCCTGCTCTTGTCCCGATGACGGGAGTTCGGCAAGCCATTGCTTCTAAAATGGGTAGGCCATAACCTTCCGAGCGGCTGGAAAATAACCAGGCATCACAAAGACCGTAATGTTTACTGAGTTCGCTTTGGTTGGGTCTTAAATGATATGAAGTATCTTGCGGCAAAATAACCGTTTGCGAGGGCTGTTCTGAACCAAAAATGACTAGTTTCAGGTTAGGTATGAATTTTTTTGCCATGTTAAATGCCTCCAACGCAACATCAAAACCTTTGAATGATCTGGGCGAGTAGATAGTGCCGATAGTTGGTATTGGTTGTTTATCCCTTTTGGGTGAATGAAACTGCTGGGTATCCACTCCATTGGGCGCGACTACAACATCGTTATCGCCGAATTCGTAGGCTAAAATGTCAGCTATCCATTGGGACACGACAATTTTTTTAAAGGGCTGTTTTAGGGTCGCTTTAACTCTTTCTACGGGCAACCAAGGATGCGTTTCATAATGTTGGATGAAATAGATTTTTTTGCCTTTAGACGTAGGGAAATCTGCAATCCATTCGGCAGTATTCCAAAAAGTTGCAATCAGGATATCCCCATCGTCTATGTCGTTAGCTTCGACGGGTCGGTATTTGTCCAATACCACAAGGTTCACTAAGGGGCTGTCAAAGAATGTTGAGTCGTAAGATTTCTTTAAAACGAATCCACGCCACTTTATCAGGGACTTTAGCCTTTCCTTAAGGGTTGCCTTTCTTCGGTTGGGGGATACTACAGAAACTTCATGGCCTTTTTCGGTAAGTAATTTGGCGTAAACTGCCACGACTCTTAGGCCGCCTGACAGGTTCAGCGTAGGGACTACAAAAGTAATTTTCATGCTAATTTCGATTTTTTTGTTGCCACGATGACAAGTCGCGCTTCCAGAAATCTTCCAATCCTATAATCTCGTCTTTGAAAATTTCATGTAAATAGCCCTCGGCGCGAGGGCTCATTTTTGCTGGCCGCGACAGGTTGTTCGTTTTTTTGAACAGCAAGGTGTAGCAATCTAAGAGTCGTTTCTTAATTGCCATAGGGGTCATCTGGATAAGTTTACGGCCAATCGGATTACTTTTTACTTTGCTGACAAGGCCTTGCCTTGTAATTTCTGCGTCGGCATACTGAAAGTGTTCACTAGAGATGTTTTCCCTGACTTCTTCTGTGGTTCGCATTTCGCTAATGTCCAAATTCAAAAACTCGCAGACATCCACCATCACCTTATCAGGATTTTCTACTAATTCTTTGAAATCTAAAAGTAATAGCTGGCTGCGGTCAAATGCACATAAATAATTATTGATTTGCGTCATGTATCGGCTACCGTCAAGCAAGGTTCTTGGGTCGTCTGGCAAATGTTTATCAAAAGGTGCAAAAAATTGTACTCTACTGCATCGATTAGGGTATAAGTCCGGGAACAAGCATTCGTCAAATGTCCTGTTGACATTGAAGTTTCGGGTGCAGTTCTGGTAGTTTTTGACCAGTTGTGTGTAAAAAGAATAAGCGCGATTTACGGGTTCCCTTAGCACGTAAATCAATTTCGCTTGCGGTACGGTATTGTGCATTCTTGATACGGTATGGGGGAAAAGGGTGGTCAATGTGTACAGTGTGGAGGCTTCCCCACAAAGTTGGCTATCGGTTGCCGATGCGAACAGGTTGGCATACCAGTCCAGCCCTTTTTCATATATATCGTCCCTGGCAAAAAACTCAGGTTCCTTGGGGGTACTCATAAACACCCTAGGGTGGTTGGCCAGTTTTTTATATAGAGTTGTCGTGCCGCACTTGGCGGCGCCGATAATGATGAAGTCGGGTAATCTGGCCATTAAAAATAAATACCTGCTGCCAGTTTGCCTAGATAAGCTCCCAAGAACAACATGGGAAGCATCAGTAATTCTTTACCTAAATGGAAAAAAAAGTGAATTTTCATAAATATTCCAGAAATAACCAAGCGTATGAGGGGTGTGCAAGCTATTGCCCAGATTGCGCCACGCAAGCCATATTCCATATAGGCCAATGGAAGCGTTGTGTACAAGGCGAGCGTTTGGCTGCCAACCATTAAAGTGAACATTGCGGACCGCCCATGTGCCATGAAACATTGCCCCGCCAGCGTAAAACCCACGCTTGCCATAGACAAGGCCAGGATTTGCAGCATCCATCCGGCTTCGTGATACCTGTTGTCATACAAAAGATCAACGACCCGACCGCCAGCAGTAAATAAAAACCCTGACGAGAACATGGCGACAGCATCAATCCGATGGCGAATTTTATAGTAAACTTGTTTAAGCCGCTCAGGACGGTTTCTTACCGTGTCACTTAAAACGGGATAAAAAACGGAAGAAAGCAGCTTGCTTAATACGTCTTTGACCGCGTTGGCGAGGAAAAACGCCACCGTGTAAACCCCAAGCAGTTCTGGCGTGATAAAAGCGCCTAACAGTAGGCGGTCGCCCTGGTTAAATAAAAATCCCAAAATAGAAGACACCAATATCCATCGACCAAAATGGGCTATGTCGGTTACGGTTTCCTTGTCCCAGGCAAAGCGGCAACGCTCCTTGATGATAAGGTGGGAAAGCAACAACTTGGTGGTCGAGGTGACGATATTGCCGGAAGCCAGTGCGTAAACCGTCCTTTCATGCCAAGCAATGTAAATAATGACCGCTAACCCTAAAATTTGGCTGGTAATTTCAATAAAAACCGATTTGCCCAATTGTAGCTTTCTATTCAGCAAGATCAAGTGGATCGAGTTAAAGCTGGATATGAAAACGCCCATTGCGATTATGCCCAACAAGAAGGGCAAATCTTTATTAGCATAAACCATCGTTTGGGGGATAAATCCTAATACGTTCGCTTGATATAGCCCAAAGCTGGTCAATAAAACCAGCCCGCACACCGAAATTCCCCGCAAAATTTGGATAGTCCACACCGTATTGAGAAAGACGGGGTCTTCCCCCCTTTTGTTCTGCACTACATTTTGCGAAATCCCGATATCTGAAATCATGCTCAGGCCCGTCATGATGGCATTTACAATCGCCATAACGCCAAACATTTCAGGGACTAACAAACGGGTCAGGATCAGGTTGCCTCCAAAACGGATGGCCTGGGACGAAAGATGGCCAACCAAGGCCCAGCGGCTTGCAGCAAAAGCACGCTTTTTTAAAGTTTTTGGCTTTGCTTGCGCTTGCATCGGCATTCTATTTTGCAGAAGCAATTGGCATTTTTGCCCTATTATAGGGCTGATTGTCGCGGTAATTTGTAACGCTGGCCTGAGACATTGTAAAATTTTCTTGACGTATTATGAGACTAAATCCTAATCATTTGGAGTGGATTAAGCTTGGATTGGGCTAATGAAGTACCTGATATGAAAGCCCAAATGTGCGATACTTAACTAAACTGTGGGCCTTCACATTCTCTGTAATCTCCTTGAAATTAAACCAGCGTAAACAAGATGTCTGAATTAATTCGTACTTTTATTGTTGTTGTCATGTTAAGTGGAGCCACATTTTGGGTCACCCAAAAGGCATTGCCTGAGTTTGTCCCCGTAAAGGAATTTAAGCGCTGGCGAAACGCCTGGTTAATCCTTGTTGTCGCCGCTTTTTTTGCCCAGTCGATTTGGTTACTGTTTACAATTATAACCGCTTTTTGCATTTTTTTTGTCTCATCAAAGCAAAAAGAACGGGTCATATATTATTTGTTGTTGCTTTGCGCGTTGCCGATGTTTCCAGTCGAAATACCGGGCTTTGCAGGCATACGCTACATTATCAATGTTAATTATGTACGCTTGTTAACTCTAGTGTTATTGCTGGGAATATACTTAAAAAATATTGGTAAAATTCGTTTATTTTATTTTAAATCAGATGCTTATATTTTAGCGTTTGTGGTCTTGACAAGCTATCTTTCATTCCGTGACAACTCATTTACGAACGGCCTAAGAGAATGCTTGATGAATATCTTGGATATCCTGATACCTTATCTTGTATTAAGCCGATTTATAGACAATAAGGATCAACTGAATCGGGCATTTGTGGCGTTATTGATTGGGATTGCGCCGTTCGCATTGATGGGCATTTTTGAGACCCTCAAAAGTTGGCATCTTTTTGTTGCCTTGAAAAGTAGTTATTCTTGGGGAAAAGGCGGTTACGACATCAGGGATGGTTCCTTAAGGGCTTCCGCCATATTTGCAAGCCCAATTGTGTTGGGATATGTCCTTGCCATCGCATTCGGCTTGTTGCTGTATTTACAGCCCCTCATTAAGAATCAACGCTTTGTCATTTTGGCAGGGCTTACCATTTTTGTAGGCCTGTTGGCGACAGTTGCCCGTGGCCCCTGGATAGGCTTTGCCTTTTTGTGTTGCGCCTATATGTGGACAGGCCGTGAGGCGGTCAAAAAAATCGCTTTGTGGGGAGTGGGCGTTGTCGCAATGTTACCGATCTTGGCCGTGACGCCTTATGGCGAAAAGTTTATCAATCTATTGCCTTTTATTGGCACTACCCGTGCCGACACGGTTGACTACAGGAAGCGGCTTATTGAAAATGCGTGGATTGTTTTTAAACGGCATCCTTGGTTGGGTTCAACTACCTATCGTGAAACACCTGAAATGGAGAGTATGCGCCAGGGGCAAGGTATTATCGACTTGGTAAACTCGTACATTGGCCTCGTGTTGCCTTATGGCATTGTGGGGTTGTCGCTGTTTTTGATTATATTCCTTGGGCTATCGTACCGTTGCTATTTCATACTTAAACGGATTCCGCCCTCGGAAGTTGACCTTCTCCGCATGGGGCGGGCCTTATTTGCAATTTTGGCGAGCATCATGCTGATGATAGCCACAGTTAGCTCGATAGATTATATTCCGGTGCTGTATTGGACTTTTGCCGCCATTGTGGCCGCATACCTTAAAGTTGTTGAAAATACGATCAGGCAGCATAGGGTCGGCATTTAATTGCACTTTTGTTCAGGATTCCTTAAGCCACGCAATGGACAATGCCTTTCATTCCCTATCTCAAGGATAAAATGAC
>JABFSV010000349.1 GCA_013140405.1 Methyloglobulus sp.
CCGATTTCCCAGAAACCATCTAAACGTCCTGCGGCGACGTAGGCCAAATCTAATGCTGCTGCACCAGCCCGACGAATACCGGCAGCTTCCATCGAAATGGCTTTGAACATGCCGACATACGCATCCAGATGCAGGTCGGTCTTGAAGGGGAAGCCAGTACCGATCAATGCGCCTTTCATGCTAAGTTGATTAGTCACCCGTAAGCGGCGGCTATTCAGCATCGCACCACCGCCCCGTTTGGCGGTAAACAACTCGTCGCGTAAAGGATCGTAAATAACGGCGACTTCAAGCCGTCCTTTGTATTTCAGGGCAATGGACACGGCATATTGTGGAAATCCATGCAGGAAGTTGGTAGTGCCGTCCAAGGGGTCTATCACCCAGACAAAATCATTGCCTTTGTGCTGTCCGCTTTCTTCGGCGAGAATGGCGTGGTCGGGGTACGCCGTTCGGATAATATTGATAATTTCCCGTTCTGCCGCACGGTCTACCTCGCTGGCGAAGTCGTTCTTGCCTTTCTGGTCAATACGAAGTTGGCCGACATTGTCGGAGGAACGGAGAATCAGGTCGCCAGCGCTGCGGGCAGCGCGAATGGCGATATTGAGCATGGGTTGCATAGGTTGATTGTATAATGAGCAGTTAGAAAACTGGATTAGGATAACAAATCTTTTGATAAACTTACCGATTTTTTAAACAATGGAAGCGTTTCTATCTAATATCAAGATTGTTCTGGTGGAGACTTCTCACCCTGGCAATATAGGTGCGGTTGCCAGGGCGATGAAGAACATGAAGATGGATAATCTGTGTCTGGTTAATCCCAAGGTTTTTCCGAGTGCCGATGCTACTTCAAGGGCTTCTGGGGCTGATGATATTTTGGCGGGTGCCAAGGTGTACGAAACGTTGCCAGAAGCGATTGCCGATTGCCAGTTGGTGTTAGGTGCAAGCGCTCGTTGCCGAACCATTAGCTGGCCTGAGCTAACGCCACGGGAATGTGCTGAAAAAGTCATCATCCATGAACCGGGCAATAAAGTGGCTATCGTATTTGGTCGGGAAAATTCAGGGTTGAAAAATCATGAACTGGATTTGTGCCATTTTTTGTTGCGGATTCCCTGTAACAGTGAATACAGTTCCTTGAATATCGCCGCCGCCGTGCAAGTCGTCTGTTATGAGCTATTTGTAGCAGCGGGAGTACAGGAAAACAGCCGTGTAGGTGATAAAGGTGATATTCCCCTGGCTACCGCAGAACAAATGGAATCTTTTTATGGTCATTTGCATCAGGCTTTAGTCGATATTGATTTTATGCAGCCCGACCAGTCAAATTCAATCATGCGGCGATTGCGCCGAATCTATAACCGGATACACCTGGATACCAAGGAACTGGATATACTCAGGGGTATTTTAAGGATGTCGCAAGGCAACAAAGCTAAAACCAAGCGGAGCCAATAATGTTAGAAAGGATAAAAGAAGATATAGCCTGTGTATTCGGGCGTGACCCCGCCGCGCAATCGGTACTGGAAGTGGTCACAGCTTACCCAGGCTTTCATGCCGTGCAAATACACCGGATCAGCCATGCGTGTTGGAATGCAGGTTTCAAACTGCTGGCGCGAATTATTTCGCATATCAGCCGCTGGTTGACGGGCATAGAAATCCATCCTGGCGCACAAATCGGACGACGTTTCTTCATCGACCACGGCATGGGCGTGGTGATCGGAGAAACCGCCGTGATTGGCGACGATTGCACCCTTTATCATGGCGTAACCTTGGGTGGCACTACCTGGAACAAAGGTAAACGCCATCCGACTTTACATGATGGTGTCGTGATTGGCGCGGGTGCTAAGGTTTTAGGGCCGATTGAAATCGGGGCAGGTGCGCGTATTGGCTCAAACTCGGTGATCCTTAAACCCGTACCGGCGGGTGCAACCGTCGTCGGTATTCCCGGTCACGTCATCGATATGCAAGCACGGACAGACAAGCCACAATATGGCTGGCTGGACAGCAATCCAGAGTTGGCAAAAGAACCCGAAGCGCAGAAAAAACAAACTGAGCGTGACAAAATCGCCACCAAAATGGGTTTTGATGCCTATGGTGCAACATCCGACATGCCCGATCCGGTTGCTTACGCCATCAACCACATGCTCGACCATATTAATTCGCTTGATGAACAAATAGCCACCATGCAAAAAGCTATCAATGAAGCGGGGATTAACTGCGCGAAAACGCCCATGTGTTCATTGGATGATTGCCAAATTGCGGATGGTTCGGCAAAGCGGGAAAAGGCCAGGTGATATAAGTTTCCGCTTAATCCCCTCATCCGCTAGTTCCCAAGCTCCAGCTTGGGAACTAGTTTAACTGGCTTAACCCCTCAGCCAAAAGCATAATGGTTGACTATTACAAGGGCTTAAGTATAGTGCTAGGATTATTGAGTGACTGTTGGGGATGTGTGTGCGGTTAACGACAAGAGGCCGATATGCGGTAACAGCGATGCTTGACTTGGCATTTCATGGTCAGGATAGGGCGGTTACCTTGAATGAAATTGCAGCACGGCAAACTATTTCGGTATCGTACTTGGAGCAACTTTTTGCCTGTTTGCGCCGTGCGGGTATGGTGCAAGGGGTGCGTGGGCCGGGTGGCGGTTATCAGCTATGCCTGACAGCCAGTGAAGTTAGTGTTGCCGATATAATTGCTGCTGTTGATGAACAAATTGATGCCACACGTTGCGGTGGCAAATCTAATTGCCAAGGTGATCAGGCGTGTTTGACGCACGATTTGTGGACAGGTTTAAGCACCCAAATCAGGGATTATTTAAAAGACATTAGTCTCGCAGAATTGCTGGAAAAGCAACATGTACAGGAAGTAGCCAAACGCCAGCACCAAAATGTCCAACAAATAATCCAAATACAAAGGAACAAGGCAGGGACGATACGGGAAAATGATCTATTTCGATCATAATGCCACCACCCCGATTGATGATCGGGTGCTTGAAGCTATGTTGCCGTTCTTGAAGATGTTTTATGGTAACCCTTCCAGTTTATATCGGCACGGAAGGTTAGTTAGGAGCGCGATTAATTCAGCCAGGGAACAAATAGCCGCTTTAGTTGGCGTGCAGCCCACGCAGCTTATCTTCACCAGTGGCGGTACGGAAGCCAACAACCTTGCTTTGACGGCGATAAAGCCGCTATCCAAATTAGCTATATCGGCAATTGAACATCCTTCCATTAGCGAACCAGCCGAATATCTGGCTAAGCTAGGTCACGAATTGAAGTTAATCGGCGTTGATCGTAACGGGCTTGTTAGCCAAGATGCGATTGATGAAACCCTACAATATCGTCCATTTCTGGTTTCCATTATGCTGGCAAATAACGAGACGGGCGTTATTCAGGACATTGCCCGTTATTCTCAACAGCTAAGAGAGAAAGGCATTCTGGTTCACACAGATGCTGTGCAGGCTTTGGGTAAAATTCCGGTACTCTATAATGAGTTGGGCGTGAACATGATGTCCTTATCCAGCCATAAAATTTATGGGCCTAAAGGTTGTGGGGCGTTAATCTTTGACAAAGAAGTTACCTTAAAAGCACTGTTTTTGGGCGGCGGACAAGAGCAAGGATTTAGGGCTGGGACGGAAAATGGTCCCGCCATAATAGGCTTTGGTAAAGCGGCGGAACTTGCAGGAGCAGAACTTGCCCAACGTGCGGCACATTTGCTAAAGCTGAGAAAATTTTTGGAAGACCAGCTAACAGTTATTCCTGGCATTTCCATTTTTGCAAATGAAGCACAAAGATTGCCGAATACTGTGCAATTCGGAATAGAGGGAATGGATGGTGAAATGCTGCTCATGAAGCTCGACCAGAAAGGTATGGCGGTATCCAGCGGTTCCGCCTGTGCCAGTGGTGGCGGTAAGCCAAGTCCAGTGTTGGCAGCAATGGGCGTAGCATCAGAACTTGCCAAAAGTGCAATCCGTATCAGTTTAGGAAAAACGAATACGGAAGCGGAAATTATAGAATTTACTAATTTATTA
>JABFSV010000356.1 GCA_013140405.1 Methyloglobulus sp.
GGGCATCCAGTTCAAAAATTGAGCGGTCAAAAACACGGCTTGAACGGTTGGGTTACTTTGAGTCAGTCAACGTTGAAACCCCGCCCGTTCCAGGTACCGCTGACCAGATTGATGTCAATTACTCGGTGGTCGAGAAATCGTCTGGAAACCTGTCGGCAGGTGTCGGTTTTTCACAGGTACAAGGCATCGTAATTAATGCCAATTTGTCCCAGGATAACGTGTTTGGTTCAGGAAAACGGGTTAACCTTGCCTTTAATAACAGTGATTTTTTGACCAGTTACCAATTCGGCTTCTTTAACCCCTATTTCACGACTGACGGTGTAAGCTTAGGTTATAACCTGGGCTATACAGACCGAAATGCAGGGGCAATTAACATTGCCAATTATTCGACGACAGTCGCCAATGCGGGCATGGATTTTGGGATTCCACTGAACGAGTTTGACCAATTACGGTTTGGCGTAGATTTGAAGCATACAAAGCTCAAAACATCGGACAATTCATCTGACGAAATTCAGAATTTTGTGTCTGGCAAAGTTTACAAGGGGACTGCTTTGGGGTTACAGCCTGGGCCAGATGATGGCAATGGTGATAACTATTTAACGTTTGCGCCCTCAGTAGGCTGGACGCACGACACTTTAAATCGGGCGATATTTCCCAGCAGCGGTGGCCAGCAACGGTTATCAGCATTAGCCACTCTTCCTGGGGTCAGCAAGCTCGAATACTACAAGCTTAGTTATAAGCACCAGGAATATTTCCCTCTTTCCTCGGACTTTACCTTCAGACTGCAAGCCGATATTGCCTATGGGGACGGCTATGGCGATTCGGATGAGCTGCCATTCTTTGAAAATTACTATGGTGGCGGTACGGGTTCTGTGCGCGGCTTCAAAAATAACACGCTAGGCCCCAGGGATCATTTGACCACGCGTATTCCCGGCATTGTTGCTGATCCAAATGCTAACCCGCCTGTCGTAGGAACACCTGATACATTTTCCAATTCGTTAAATAGGCCTTTTGGCGGTTCCACCAAAATGGTCGGTAGTGCAGAATTGTTTTTTCCCGTCCCGTTTTTGCCGGAGACAAAATCTGTCCGCTTAGGCGCTTTCTTTGATGCAGGAAGAATCCAAAATGGATTCGGTTTGAACAGGCTGAAATATTCAGCGGGGGTTTCGGGTGAATGGTTATCGCCTTTTGGTGCATTGTCGGTCAGTGCGGCGATGCCATTGAATGCAGATAAAAACGACGCTGTCCAACCAGACCAGACAGAGTTTTTCCAGTTCAACTTCGGTCAGAATTTTTAATCTTGCAATTATCTAACAATCAGCCGCTAAGGCATCATCCAGAGTTTATCGATGTTAAGCAGATGATAACGCAGCCAAAACTAGCTGGGGTCGGCATAAGTTTTTTGGATTAACAAGATTTTCCCCTATAATTTAACCAGTCCATAATGGATATATGCAACAATTGCACCTTTTTAGCCACGCACGGTCAGATAAATTTTGTTACGCGGAATCCCTGCTCTTTAAGGAGAGGTGAATGGATTTGATGTGTTTTGGCTCTCGGAGTTTCTGGGCTATCAGACAGAAAACTACGGTTTTTACCTGATACTGCGTTTGATTTTAGCGGTATTTTGTATATCGCCGACTGTTGTGTGGCGATAGGCTTTTTTGGAAAGAATTTTTAACAGTACTGGAGATCGATTTAACGATGAAAACGAAAATAGCTTTATTTTTAGGATTATTACTTGCTGCCAATGTCAGTTTTGCTGACCTTAAAGTTGGGGTAGTGAATATTCCTGCTGTTCTTGAAAAAGCCCCTCAAGCTGAAAAAGCAAAAAAACGTCTGGAGCAAGAATTTAAGCCCCGCGACAATCAGTTGGTTAGTCAGCAAAAAGACATCCAGAGTATGCAAGAAAAGCTGAAAAAAGATGCTTCCGTCATGGGTGAGTCACAGCGTAACAAGTTGGAAGGCGAGCTACAGAACAAGATAAGGGATGCCAAACGTTCGCAGCAAGAATTCAGTGAAGATTTTAATGCTCGCCGCAATGATGAATTGGGCAAGTTACAAAAACGCATTGTCGAGTCAATCCGTGCTATCGCGAAAGACCAGGAATTCGATTTGATCCTGACAGATGGCGTTATTTACTCCAGCCCACAGATGGACATTACCAGTCAGTTGCAGCAAAAACTTTCAACAATGCCTGAGTAATAAGTTGCGACCTATTCGTTTTTTAACCTGCATCTATTGTTAACCCCTAAAAACTTATGTCTATCAAGTTAGATATTCTGGAAATCCAAGCATTCTTACCTCATCGATACCCTTTTTTGCTGGTTGATAAAGTGATTGAGTGCGAACCCGGTGTTAGATTGCTAGGGGTAAAAAACGTGACCTATAACGAACCTTATTTTCAGGGCCATTTCCCCCAGAAACCGATATTTCCGGGGGTATTGATCCTGGAAGCGTTGGCACAAGCAACAGGATTGCTGGCTTCGGAGTCTTCGGATGAGTTAGGTGGGATGATTTATTACTTAGTCGGTATCGATAAGGCAAAATTCAAAAGGCCGGTCGTGCCAGGGGACCAGTTAATGTTGGAGGCTTTGTTCGTCAGGAGCAAACGAAATATCTGGGCATTTGAGTGTCGCGCCGAAGTTGAGGGTGATTTTGTCGCCAGCGCGGAAATCCGGTGTGCGGCGGTGGTGCCCTGAGCTTGATTCATCCAACCGCGATTATCGACAGCGGCGCTGAACTAGACAGCGATGTGACCGTAGGCCCGTACAGCTTTATCGGGACTGGGGTAAAAATTGGTTCTGGCACGGTAATAGGTTCTCATGTTGTCATAAAAGGCCCGACCGCAATAGGCAAAGAAAATCGCATCTATCAATTCTCCTCGATTGGTGAAGATCCGCAAGACAAAAAGTATGCTGCCGAAATAACTCGCCTTGAAATTGGTGACCGCAACACAATCCGTGAATTTTCCTCTTTGCACCGAGGTACCAAGCAAGATCAAAGCCTTACCAAGATAGGTAGCGACAACTTGTTTATGGCGTATACCCATGTCGCACATGATTGTGTGATTGGCAATCACGTCATCATGGCGAATGGCGCATCCCTGGCGGGACATGTGCAACTGCACAGCCATGCCATACTGGGTGGCTTCACTTTGGTGCATCAATTTACCAAGATTGGACAATACAGCTTCGCGGCGATGGGCAGTGCCATAACCCAGGACATCCCCCCCTTTGTTATGGTAGGCGGCAAGCCAACCAAACCGCATGGCATCAATTCTGTCGGCATGGAACGCAACGGCATATCTGCCGAAGACATCCGTTTAATCCGAAAAGCATACAAGATGATCTACAAGATGAACCTGCGGCTTGAAGATGCAATCGACCAAATGGAAGACTTGGCAGGAGACAGCAAGGAACTGTCGGCGATGGTCAATTTTCTGCGTAGTGTCAGTCGGGGCATATTGCGCTAAAACAATCAAATCTTTTGCCTTGAACTCACGATGATGTCTGATGATTCTTTGATCGAGGCAGAATGGATAGGCATTATTGCCGGAGTCGATGAAGCAGGTCGTGGCCCACTTGCAGGGCCGGTTGTTGCAGCGGCGGTAATTCTCGATCCCACAAACCCAATCGAAGGTTTGGCAGATTCAAAAAAACTTTCGGAAAGCCAACGTAACCGCCTTGCTGCACTTATCAAAAAACAAGCATTGAGTTACTCGATAGCGCAAGCCAGTGTTACAGAAATTGACCAGTTAAACATCCTTCAAGCCACTTTATTGGCAATGCAACGGGCCATAAACGGATTGACAGTTATCCCTCACCAAGTTTTGGTCGATGGCAACAGGTTGCCAACGCTCACCCTTCCTGCCCGTGCAATTGTCAAAGGCGACAGCAAAATCAAAGCAATCAGCGCCGCATCCATCTTAGCCAAAGTCACTCGTGATGCTCTCATGGTAGCTTGCCACAAGCAATATCCTGATTTTTCTTTCCATATCCACAAAGG
>JABFSV010000266.1 GCA_013140405.1 Methyloglobulus sp.
AAACTGGCAAGGTTGGATAATAACTAAACTGTGTTGCTATTGTTTTTTGAGTTGGGCAGGTAGGCCAATCCTAGTCCACCTGCCTATCCAAGTTTAACGAAAGTCCTTTGCCGTCCAAGTTGCAAAGGACTTTTTCAAACATTCCGGTATTGGAAAAAACCAACACCTTTGTTCCCGATAAGTCCCGTGCGATGCTGATGGGTATTTTTGAACCCATGTCCCAACGCATTGACCGCCTAACACCGCCAAGACATTGCAAAACGAAGCTGATTCACCCTGTTGCCCTCTTATTGGGTTTGCCTATTTTGGAAAATCCCGAGGGCTTGGCCTTAAGCCCGGTCTGTCATGAGCTTGGATTGTTGCAACAGGAGGAGCCTGCGAACCTTGCGCTGGCATTCTGGGCAGGTCACCTTGTCCCTGTCAACCCAATACACCGTTTTCAGGCCGTCCTCCCTCCCTTGGGCAGGACGGGAGATGCCGACCCGCTTGCAATTGACCATGCCTTTGCCTGTCTTGTAATGGACCATGGCAGTTTTCCTGGGTGTGCCTATTTAGGTGGCTGGTTGTGCTTGCAAATGCGCGGAATCAGGCGTGGCCCAAAATCGCTGCTACGTTGCCCCAAGGCCACAGCTTTCCTCTTGGAGGAATTCCCGTTCCGCCTCGAACCAATCATTCAGTTCGTGGCCTGGCTCAAACTCCCTTTGTTCTGCCTTGTAAAAAGCCCGTTTAGCAATCTTGGCATCCCTGTCGGACAGTTCCTTTAACTGGTTATCTGTCGCTAGTTTTTTGGTTTTTACTTTTTTACCCGTTTCTGCCATGCTGTTCTCCGTCATCGTTAAAATAGTTGTGCTGCCCAAGGCATTCGGAATTAGCTGCAACCCATTTGGCAAACACCTTTGTTTTGTCATTAGTGTCACCACTACACTTGTGCACTGGCCAGCCACAGGTCGTGCTTATTGCACAGGCTGAGAACATATACGGTGCCGCTGTAATCCTTTAGGGTAAAGCTTGATTGTGCCATCTTGTCCTGGGTTGGGTCAAACAGGTGTTCATCCATAAACTTATAGTGACTGTCCAATAGGACATGTTTGACGATGTAATGTTCGTAAGCCTTCATTTCGTGGGGGGTGACTATTTTGACGTTGGTGCCGCCTGCTGCCTTGGTGATTTCCACAACCGGCAAATGGGTGGCCTCTTTGCCTACCCAGCGACCCAACGACTCTTTGGTGTAGTAAACATCGCTGGGGCCTGGCACCGATTGGGCAGTTTTGGCCTGTGCCAGGGTTGGCGTGACAAGGCCAAGTCCTGCGCTGGCTAGGCTCAACTCGATAAATTTGCGTCGTTCCATCGTTTTTCCTTATGGGTGGCTATCGGTTAAAAGTTAGGGTTTTAGGTGCGGTAGGAGTTCACAGTGGTGCGCTTGAATTACCCGTGGGTTCATGTCATCACCAACAGAGACGAAACAGCATCTGAATACCCGTCCAGCAATGCCGACAGGGTATTGTGGTACAACGCCTTAAAGGCCACTGAAGGCTGGTCTTTTATTAAAGCAAGCGCATCTGCCAGGGTTGCGTAACTGGCGGTCAACATGATTTTCGCGCTGCCAGCCACCGATGCCAAATAGGCGGTGGCCGGGGAAAACGTGGCCACCAGGTACTGCCCCGGATTATCCAGCAAAAACTGCAAGTCCCGCTCGAGGATGCCATAGGCTTTAGCTGCCAACTGGGTTGTAGGCGCGAATGTTTCAAGCGTGGCTTGTTGGGGGTTGTCCCAAAAGGCTTGGAAGGCCTGGATCGTCCTTGCCTTGCCCGTACTGATCTGGGCTTCCCAGTTTTGATAGATCGGCAAGACATCACCTTGGGCTTGCACAACTAAGTTGGTGCTGACGTTCCGTATCTGCCCATACCAGTCTGCCGTCGTTGCAGCCGGGTGTGCGTAAAGCTGTTGGGCACTGGTTGCCACAAAGCTGTTGGCATCTGCCAGGCTGTTGAGCATACCTTGATACCCGTCATTCAACTGAGCCTTGACTTGGGCAACCAGTTTTGCGGTCGGCAACACCAGCTTGTTTTCCAGGTCAAGCTGACGGAGGTTTAAATCATCGAGTCGGTTGGATAGGGCCATAATGTCCTTCATTGGTAAAGTCGGCGTAGTAGACGGGGCTAATGTATGATTCTAGATAAAAGTCTGAAAAAGTTTCTCTGATGGGGATCATATTGCTGGATAAGGCCAAGCAGTTGAGGATGGCAATGATATTAACCGGTCAAACCTATACGGGCCGCCAAACGGTCTTCCAGGAAAGCAGCCACGTCTTCGCAGTCGATGGGGCTTTGGACTTCAACTATTTGTACGCCCAAAATGTATTCTGCCAGCGCGGTGATCGCGCCCCAGTTTGCCGGTTGATTGATAAAGCTGTAAGCGGACAAAAACAGCTCGGCCAGTTTTTGTTTACGGCCTGTCTGGTCTGGCACCAAGCATCCCATATATTCATCTATGGTGTCCATGGCTGCCTTGCCGCCATAAAACTGTAATGCGCCCAGGTAAACCAAGGTGGCATTGAAGGGCTTGCCGTCACGCAAGGCGACATATTTAGCCTCAGCCAACGAACCTACTAGCAGGTTGGTTACATCCGCCTCGAACGCACAAAGCCAGTGTTCTTGGTCAAGTGAACATAAGGTTTGTGCCACTTCGGCAAACGAATAGGGAAGGCTTTGGACTAAGCGCCCACCTTCTAGGGTTACGGCATAGCGACCTTGGTTCTTGCTGGCCCGACTTAGTGGTTGGCCATTGTGTGCCTGGGGTTTGATGACAATTTGGAAATGCACGTCGGGCAATTGCTTTGATCGGTTGCCAAGGCAGATGGCCATGGCACGGCCTGCCTGGTGATAAGCCGTGCGCTTGTCAATCAGGGATTTACTCTCTTGTTGGGTAGGGGTATAGACAGCGGGGTGATCGCATCTCATAATGGCCTCGTGTAAAAGGATGCGGATTAAGGGGCTATAGTGCTATATGGCGTTAATCCGCATTAGAGAGGTAGGAAGCAAACTAACGGGAGGATAAACGCCACAAAAGTTAGGCATAGTCTAACGGCTTTACCAATGCTTGGGAATGCGGTAAATTGCCGCACCCCTGGAGGCCACGATATTGCCCAAGAATCAATGCGTTAACAGGATATCCGGAGGGCAGTGTGTGACAACCTGGATAACCTTGCCTGTTTTATTGCTGCCCCTAATTCAAGTGCATGTTGGGTTTCTGGGCAAATCCGTGGGCCATAGGCTGCCTGTCAGCTATTGCGCCAATTGCCCTACGCGAGCCTTAAGCTTCTGGCCCGCCTTGAAGGTCACGACCCGCCGGGCCGTGATCGCCACTTCTTCGCCGGTCTTGGGGTTCCTGCCCGGGCGGATGCCCTTGTCGATCAGGCCAAAATTGCCGAACCCGGAAAGCTTTACGGGCTTGCCTTGTGCCAAGTCCCTTTTGATCCCATCAAAGAACAAGTCCACCAAGGTTTTCGCCTCGCGTTTGTTCAATCCTAATTCGTTATACAATTGTTCCGAAATTTCTGCTTTTGTCAGTGCCATACGGTCTTTCGTTCTGTTTATGAGTGATAAGGTGCCCGGCGTGGCTACCAAGTAAAGGGACTGGCAACCCACGAACCCGGCGTTATCCGTTGACGGCATCCTTCAACCCTTTGCCCGCTTTAAAGGCCGGGACTTTGGCCGCCGCTATGGTCATTTCCCGGCCAGTTTGGGGGTTGCGCCCCGTCCTTTCCGCCCTTTCTTTAACGGCAAAGGTGCCAAACCCCACCAGGGTGATGGAATCACCGGCTTTCAAGGTGGCTTCGATGGTTTTGGTCAAGGCATCCAGGGCACGGCCTGCATCAGCCTTGCTTAATTTGCCCATTTCTGCGATGGCGTTGGTCAGTTCCAATTTTGTCATTAAGTTAGCTCCTAGGTTAAGAAATATGAGGTTAAGTGGGTTGAGGAGTTATTTATAGCTTATTTATCGGC
>JABFSV010000323.1 GCA_013140405.1 Methyloglobulus sp.
GTTCCGGCGCAGCGCCCATGCAAAAATCAAGATGCACTAAGCGATTATATTCAACACATTGCCAAATTCTTTAACCTTTAACCTACCATAATCACATGCTTGAAATTGAATACAGATTCAGAGAAGAAGACTTAAACCATTACAACGAAATGCGCTTTAAGCAAACCGAGGAATACCGCAGCCAAATCAAAAAGAATCGCTGGATAGTGCCGGGCATCATGATGCTGATTGGCATGTTCTACTATTACTACTATGCCGATTTTAATTCAGCGGCTTATATTTTCGTGGTTGCCCTGCTTTGGTCAGCACTTTCTCCCCGAATTATCTTACTGAATATAGGCCAACAGATTAAAGGCAGTTACACCCACAAAGAAAAAAAGAGCATGTTCGGCACCTACGTATTGACTATCGACCCTGCTAATCCCAATTTTTTGCATGAAAAATCGCCTAGCGGCAAAAACAAAATGGCCTGGTCGGAGTTGGTCAGGGTGGATTATGGACAAGGTTATGTTTACATCTATCTCGACTTGAGCACCGCATTGGTTATTCCTGAAGCCACAGTAGTTAAGGGCGATTTACAGGCGTTTGCTAAGCAGGTTGAGAAAATGATTGAGCGGTTTTCTTAAATAATTCCGAAAACGATATAGTTATTTGCGATTAATTTAAAATCAATTACCCATTACATAATAAAAAGCATATGAAAAGTTTGATATTTTTATACTTAACTCTAGGCTTCTTATGTAATTCATACGCACAAGAAACAGATGTCGCGGATAAACTAAAAGATATAAAAACCGTAGATGGCATATATAACTTCATAAACCACCTCGACTTAAGTAAGGAGAATTTAAATTTTGTACTAGATCTTTGGAAGCAAGATAAAGATAAATATCCAGATTTACCTTGGAAGTTAATTAGTGAAGACATATCCAGGATTGCCATAGCAAGCAACTTAATTCAAGGGAGGCGGCAATGTCTAATAGATATTGATATGGATGAGCCTCATGATTTCGTTCTGGCGAAATCGAAGTCCAAAGATTTGTCAGTAAAAGGAAGGGCACTTTCTGTTATTGGGTTAGCTGGCTACGAAAGCGATATTCCTTACTTAGCATCAATTGTTTTGGATGAACAAGAGGGTTTTGCCGAAGGTGCCTCCTTGTCAATTTTCTTTATTGGTTCGAGTTCAGCATTGACCTCACTGGATGACTTAGAACGTAAAGTGAAAACAGAAGGATTAAAGAATTTCCTAGCGCACTTAATTGAAGATAAGAAGTCTCCCGACAAAGTATTCTCTATGGATTGTTTTAAAGCTAGTCGTCTCGATGGAACATAGCTCAATCCAGGATTTCGTAACTCCGTTTTCCTGTATATCTTTTTACTTCATAAGGGCTACTTTGTTGCTGGATTTGGTTTTTCGCTAATTGCGGAACGCGGTTTAGTGGATTCTCAACTAGACCGAATGATTCCTAACGAACAAATGAACATCGTATCTGCACGTTTAGCACAAACACTGAAAAGCAAAACCTCGTTGCAAGTTAATAAATTGTGTATGATTGCACCCTATGCTACAAAACCATCAAGCCACAAATAATTGAGAGAAACCATGAAACTAATAACAGCGATTATTAAACCATTCAAAATGGACGATGTGAGGGAGGCCTTGTCAGAAATCGGCGTCGCAGGGGTGACTGCCACCGAAGTCAAAGGCTTTGGTCGTCAAAAAGGCCATACCGAATTGTACCGTGGTGCGGAATATGTTGTTGATTTCTTGCCCAAAGTTAAACTTGAAATTGCCGTAAGCGATGAGGTGGTGGATAAGGCGGTGGAAACCATCGTCAATGCAGCCAATACCGGTAAGATTGGCGATGGCAAAATTTTTGTGACCAATCTTGAGCAGGTGATTCGAATCAGGACAGGTGAAACGGGAGAAGATGCCATCTAAACGGCACTGAGATACACGATGAAAACTAAAAATAATTATAAATACATAGCGCTTGCTTTACTTTTGGCTCCAGGGCTAGTTTCAGCGGCTGAATTAAACCAGGCAAATACCGCCTGGATACTGACTTCCACCGCATTGGTGCTGTTTATGACCATTCCGGGCTTATCGCTGTTTTATGCTGGGCTAGTCAGAAGCAAAAACGTGTTGTCGGTATTGATGCAATGCTTCGCTATCACCTGTGTGATATCCATACTTTGGTTGGCCGGTGCTTACAGCCTGATATTCTCGGATGGCGGCGAGCTGCAAAAATATCTGGGTGGAATGTCTAAAGCGTTTTTGCCCGACATTACTACAACATCATTGACGGGCGATATTCCAGAAACGCTGTATTTCATGTTCCAAATGACCTTCGCCATCATTACGCCAGCCTTGATTGTAGGCGCGTTTGCCGAGCGGATGAAATTTTCGGCGATGTTGTGGTTTAGCAGCTTGTGGTTGTGTCTGGTTTATGTACCGATTTGCCACTGGATCTGGGGTAGCGGCTGGTTAGCCTCGTTAGGGGTGATGGATTTTGCTGGCGGCATCGTCATCCATATCAATGCCGGTGTCGCGGCTTTGGTTTCAGCCCTGGTTATCGGTAAACGCAAAGGCTTTCCGACCACCGCCATGCCACCGCACAATATGACAATGGTGGTGACTGGCGCGGGTATGTTGTGGGTCGGCTGGTTCGGTTTTAATGCCGGTAGCGCCCTAACCTCGGATGGTCGCGCAGGTATGGCGATGTTGGTGACACATATCGGTGCAGCATCCGGCGCGTTAACTTGGATGTTTATCGAATGGGTACGCTTTGGCAAACCTAGCGTATTAGGTATTGTCACCGGCATGGTGGCTGGTTTGGGTACCATTACCCCGGCATCCGGCTTTGTCGGCCCTATTGGTGCGTTGGTGATTGGCGTGACCGCCGGATTTGTCTGTTTTTATGCCACCCAATTTGTCAAACGCAAACTCATCATCGACGATTCATTGGACGTTTTCCCTGTGCATGGTATTGGTGGAATTACGGGTTCGTTGTTGACTGGCGTATTTGCTGACATTAGCTTGGGCGGTATTGGGCTTGCTGATGGCGTTACGATGGGTCATCAAGTGGGAGTCCAGGCTTTGGCTGTCTTAGTAACTATCGCCTGGAGTGGATTGTTCAGTTACCTGATTCTTAAGGGCTTGGATAACTGGATTGGCTTGCGTGTCACCTCCGATGAAGAGGTGCAAGGACTAGATCAGGTCTTACATGAAGAAACTGGCTACTTGGATATCTAAAACCAGCCAGCAGTTTCGGTCAAAATTTAATTTGGGAGAGCGGTCTCAAGACAGCCTCCCAAATCAAGTTTCTGGGCAAACTGCTTCGGGATCAACAAACCAGCGTTGGGACGTTGTTAAGGAAACGCTAGGGAAGTTGACCAGAACTATCCTTCGTCCGATTGAAAGGTTCAAGACCAAAAACAGCACACCTCAGCAAATTGAAGATCGTCCCGTCGGGATTATCGAAAGATTTAACCAGAGGTTTCTCAAACTTCCCCAACCATTCGCGCGATTCCTTAAGCCGATCATCATCACCATCAGCTTAGTCGCAGCGTATGCGGTGTTAGGCTTTTATATCGTGCCAGCGGTTTTAAAATCAAAAATACCCAGCATCATTCAAGAAGAAATCGGCAGAAAAGCATCAATTGCCAAGATAGAATTCAATCCGTTCACCCTGTTTGCCAGCATCCAAGGCTTAAAGATCCAAGAAAAAAATGGCAAACCTTTTGTGGGGTTCGATGCGTTTAACGCCAAGATAAATACCTTCCAATCCATCAAACAACTGGCTTTGGTGATTAATGAAATCACCCTAAACAAGCCGACGGTTCATCTTGCCAAGCAGAAAGACGGCAAATTTAATTTCGAGGATATGGTTAAGGCTAAGAAAAAAGAAGAGCAAAAAAAACCAGACGACGGCAAGCTGTTTCCGCTCAATATCGTCAAACTGTCGATCAAAGAGGGGCAGCTATTATGGGA
>JABFSV010000324.1 GCA_013140405.1 Methyloglobulus sp.
TCGTTGGTTCTTGCCATAGCTAAGGTGCCGCGTGCGTTTTTCAAGCCATTGTCCGCTTCATTTTTGATCGAGGCATGAGTTTCTTTTTGTTTGAACGCGGCATCAAAGCCACCGCCTTGAGCCATAAAACCCTTGATGACGCGGTGAAAAATAGTGCCGTTATAAAAGCCTTCGTTAACATAAGTTAAAAAATTAGCAGAAGAAACAGGTGCTTTCTCGGTGTTCAGTTGTACAATTATCGCGCCTAGCGAAGTCGTCAATTTAATTTTAGATGAAGGTTCAGACATTTTATTTTCCGTTGCAAATGATGATGTTGCGCTAATGCACAACAGGGCAGACAGTATCAGAGTACGCATAACTATTTCCTGTGCTGATGTTAAACGCAAAATTCTATGTGTTTTTAGCTTGAAAGAGAAGCGCTAATCTTGGTAGATTGCACTCCTTTTACCCAAAACGCTTACCTAAAGATGTAGAGGCAAAAGATTTCTTGCCTCTGCTTACTGAGAACAATCTTGAGAATATACAATACCTTAACCCGAAAAAAAGAAGAATTCCAGCCCTGCGTACCGGGCAAGGTCGGTATGTACGTGTGCGGCATGACCGTTTACGATTACTGCCACATCGGCCATGCCCGCGTCATGGTCGTATTTGATACCGTGGCACGGTATTTTCGCCATAAAGGTTACGAACTGACGTACGTCCGCAATATTACTGACATAGACGACAAAATTATCAACCGCGCCAATGAAGTTGGTGAAGAATCCGACTCGGTTTATGAGCGCGTTAACAAATTAACTATGAAGTTTATTGATGCCATGCACGAAGACGAGCGGGCATTAAACGTCTTGCCGCCGGACATCGAACCCAAGGCCACGCAATCTATCCCTGACATCATCGCCATGATCGAAACTTTAATCGACAAAAATTTGGCGTATGTTGGCGGAAACGGAGATGTGTTCTACTCAGTCAGCAAATTCAAGCCTTACGGCAAGCTATCGGGGAAAAACCTAGCTGACCTGCAAGCGGGTGAGCGTGTTGATGTCGATCTAGCCAAGCAAGACCCTTTTGATTTTGTGCTGTGGAAAATGGCGAAAGCCGACGAGCCGTCCTGGGCTTCACCGTGGGGGCAGGGTAGGCCGGGTTGGCACATCGAATGCTCCGCCATGTCCACTTGCTGCCTTGGAGACCATTTCGACATCCACGGCGGTGGTATGGACTTGCAGTTTCCCCACCATGAAAACGAGATCGCCCAGTCCGAAGGCGCGACGGGTGAAACCTTTGTTAATATTTGGATGCATAATGGTTTTGTGCGCGTGGACAATGAAAAAATGTCCAAGTCCTTGGGGAATTTTTTTACTGTACGTGAGGTGTTGAAGCAATATCAACCAGAAGTTATCCGGTTTTTTATCTTACTAAGTCATTACCGCAGCCCGCTTAATTATTCTGATGAACAACTGAATGATGCTAAGGCTGGGTTAACCCGATTGTATACTGCGTTACGTGATGTTGAAGTAGTTGATGCGCCATTAGACGACGATTATAAAAATCGTTTTGAACAGGCAATGGATGATGACTTTAATACACCAGTTACTTTGTCAGTTTTGTTTGATATTGCTACTGAACTAAATAAAGCAAAAAAATCCGCCCAGCAAGATAAGGCGGGTATTTTGGCAAATACATTAAAGATTTTAGCCGAGTTGCTTGGCATATTGCAGCAAAACCCAAATGATTTTTTACAAGGAGTAACTGTTCAAAATATGGGTTATCAAATAGGGAATCTTTCGCATAGTTTTGAGGTAAATGTTGAAGGTAACGCTTCGGTAGAAAACAAAATAATAGAGCGCAGCGATGCCAAAAAATCAAAAAACTGGGCATTAGCAGACCAAATCCGCGACGAGTTAAAACAACAAGGGGTTATCTTGGAAGATAAGCCCGACGGAACAACCAGTTGGCGTAAAAGCTAAGGTTTTACTTTATCCCTAATTTACGTGTTTAAAACTTGATCTAATTGCCTTGTTTGCTTTTAATTAAAAAGTTAGTGGCTCGATTATCGACTAGCTTTCCTTTTTTAACGGATAAATTCATAGTTAGATTAACATGCCAAATACGTACAAAGTTATTTTATCAATAATGTCGGCTGGGGCGGCATGGTTGGCGATTAAGAACAACTTGTCATATTTAGGGTTATATTATTCTTTCTTGACCTTAATTTTCATCCTGTTTATAGATTATTCAAAAATCGATCAAAAATTAGGTTGGGGGATATTTATTTCTGCTTGTTCAGTCTCTAGTGCGTTGTCCGTACTTGGTGATGAAATGAGTTTTCCAAAAATCTGCAAAGGTAGGGGACGCATTCTATGCGAAATTGAGAATTTGTTATTCTCCATAGGCGGAGTTTACGCCGTTGCTACTTTTTATTTTTTAGTTGGCATTATTTTGTTTCGTGCGATTCGCTATTCAAAATATAACAACCAGAAATTGTGAATATTAATAACTTTTAATCGTCCTATTCAGTGAAAGAAATCAAAAATCAAATTATACAAACCTTCCTCGACGAACTCGCCAGCAAATCCGCCACGCCCGGTGGCGGCAGTGCCGCCGCACTCATGGGCGCACAAGCGGCTGCATTAGTCAGCATGGTTTGCAATCTAACCATCGGCAAACCCAAATTCGCCGAAGTCGAAGCTGAAATGCAAGAAGTCTTAGGTAAGGCCGAAGCCTTGCGTAGCGAATTGACCAACTTAATCCAAGCAGATATTGCCGTATTCAACCAATTAATGTCTAAGTATGGGCTGCCCAAAGACACTGAAGAAGAAAAAGCGCAGCGCAGTGCAGCAATACAAGACGTGTTGAAAGCGGCGACTGACGTTCCTATGCAATGCGTTCATGCCTGTGCAAAAGTCATCCAATTATCCAAAATTGCCGCCGAAAAAGGTAATCCTCATGCAGTCAGCGATGCTGGTGCTGCTGTGATGGCAGCTTATGGTGCGTTGAAAAGTTCTGCACTGAATGTCTACATCAATGCGGGTAGTATAAAGGACACGATTTACATAGAAGCTCAATTAGCAGAACTGGAACAAGTGACGCAAGGTATAGAACAGGTTGTGGATAGCATTTATCAAACTGTCAAGGCAAGGTTATAGGCGTTGCGAAGGAATTGTTGCAACTTGTTTAATCCAACTTTTTTACAGATAAAACTGGGAAAATCCATTATCTGATTTAGTAGGGTACATTTTTGCAATTCTTCCTCGCCTGAAAAAACAATTGACGGTTATCCTGCTTCCCGTTATCATGCGCTGCTCTTTAAGGGCGGTTGGCAAATTCAACAAGTCGTTGTAAAGATATAGTCGGGGTATAGCGCAGTCTGGTAGCGCGCCTGCTTTGGGAGCAGGATGTCGGGGGTTCGAATCCCTCTACCCCGACCAGCTTTGCGCTTGTAGCTCAGCTGGATAGAGCATCGGCCTTCTAAGCCGAGGGTCGCAGGTTCGAGTCCTGCCAAGCGTACCATTTCCTTTTCTCCATATTTCCTATGGTGAGCGTAGCTCAGTTGGTAGAGTCCAGGATTGTGATTCCTGTTGTCGCGGGTTCGAGCCCCGTCGTTCACCCCATTATAATCAATAAGTTAGCATTTAATTGCTGCCAAAAAAATAGCCCTGGTAACAAAGCTGGTAACAAACCAGTTAGCCGCTAGAGGGTTCTATCGTCTTTAATTTCACGTCATAAATATTCAACATAGATGCGTTTCTATGTCCGCTTGCGTTCTGTTTATTGTCGGGCGTATCGCTTACTCCCTTTCGTTTTAAATCGTGGAAAGTGAAGTGCGTCCACTGAATCCCTGATCGATCTGCTTCCGCTTGTGCTGTGTTTGTGATTCTGCCAATAGCTGTTTTCAAGCTCGATACCTGGATTCAGTCGCCGGTACGTTCAGAGATAAACACAAAACGGTCTTCCGGCCTGAACGGATGTGGTTGTTTGCGCTGGCTCAAT
>JABFSV010000381.1 GCA_013140405.1 Methyloglobulus sp.
ATTGCAGTGCGGCTTGGCGTACGGGGAAATCCTGGCCTTTAAAGCGATCCATGTTTTGCCATTGCTGGTCGTATTGGTCAAACAAGGTTTGGTGTTGGGGTTGTTCCGCCAGCCATTGTGTAAATTGTTGACGATCTGCCGCTGTACACGATTCTTCGCGCAACCTGACCACCCAGCGGATTGCTGCGTCTTTGGATGAGGCGGTTAGCTGTGGTTTTGTCATGTATTACTTTAGAACATCGTTACGGGAAGCGAGGTTATTATCGCACTCTTACTACATAGAACGTTTTAGGTAGAAATAACCGCCAGTTTAAATGTATTTTTTATTGCGGATCATTTTGCTCAAAGCGGGTTAGCAAGTGCTGTGCAGCGAGAGCAGTCCGCCGCTCGGAATTACGTGCCGAGATGCCTAACCTTAACCCGATCTCCTTGTGTGGCAAGCCCTCCAGTCGATGCAACACAAACGCATAACGGGTCAGTTCCGGTAATTCCAGTAAGTAGGTATTCAGCAAGTCCAGTTCTTCATGCAGAATTAATTGGTGTTCGGGGGTCTGGCAAGGATCAGGAACCCTGGCAAGCCCGGTTTCAATTTCGCTATCCTCACAATGCGCCCGTTCACGGACTAGTTGCTTACGGTGCATATCAATACTCAGGTTAGCAGTAGTCTGGTAAAGAAATGCGCGGGGATTGTCGATGGACTCAGGGTCGGGGTGTTGCAGCAACCGGGCATAGGTTTCCTGCACCAAATCTTCGGCTATCTCGTTGCCCAAGCGCTGCTGGGCGAAGGCAAACAGTTCCCGGCGATGTTGCAGGAACAAAAAGTCTATGAAACGTTTACGGGTCGGCATGGCTTAAGATAACGGCACGAAGGCAATCAATGCACAAATTGTAGAGCCATAAGCACTGTCGAGCCGATGTCGTCTGCGATCAATGTATTAGGAATAGTGTTATTCATCAATGTGTATATCGTAGCAAAAACCGCACTAAAGAAGAAAATTGTACATTTATCAAAAGGCCAAAAAAATAGCCGTCGTCTTTCCTGTATAAAGCTAAGGCATCAGCAACTTTATCGCAATTTATTAATGGGTTGAGATTATTCGTAATATTAAAATTTCGCATCATTACATCAAAAAAAATGCGGATTGTGGCAAAATTAGTTATAAAACCAACAATCCGCGAGTATGAGAGGAAGGTGTAGGCCAATGGGATTGACGAACGTCGACATGAACCTACAGAAAATATAAAGCAATTTTCACACCAGATTATTCGTTGTATTTTGGTCGATTTTGCCAAGGGTTCAATAGAAAATAACTATCTTCATAATTCGTATAAGACTATGTTTTAAAAATATAATATGTCAGGTCTTGGTGATTTGCTAATCATTGATAAGTTTGTTTGCAAACTTCAAATGACCCAAGATAAAAGCTAAATTAAATAAACTGTGTCATATGACACAGTTTTCAATATATTACGACCTTCTGTAACCCTTGTGCAGCAAGGCTTTCAGGAGAAAGTGCGGCATATGACACAGTAGGTGTGTCATATCACATATTTTTTTGATGCTATTTTAGGGGAGAGCGGCGGATAGGTCGTACATTACAACCTACATCCCTGAAATATGATGGATGACAGTTTTTATGGATTGCTACATTTCAGATTTGATATGAATCAGACAGTAGATTGATTGCCCTATGTTTGTCACTTGTGCCCTCGGGTATTGATGTCGTTACAACATTTAATAAAGGTGGTATTCCACTCCGGCACAGATAACGACTGGGAACGGAATAAACAAGGTCGTCCTGGTCGTGTTTCACTTCAAAATGGCTTATTGTTATAGGGGAGGGCAGGTTTAAAAGCATTGCTTTGTTTTGATCACGCAACAATCTACACGCTGATCGTGTTGATGTTATACAGTCAGGCGGCAAGAATTTAAGGTCGTTGCATCATTCGGTTTGTCGTCTGCTGAGATTTGTGCAAACGTTTGGCTTTGCGTTTTTGTAGCCAGCGCAAAATGCCTGTTACATACAGCACCAACGGAGCGAACCCTATAACACACCATAAAATACGACCTGCAAGCCCAAATGCTTCGCCGCTGTGTAACGGCCACATCAGGTTTAAAAACGTTTCGCCAGCGGTAAACTTATTAGGGTCTTGTACAGCCAACACTTTGCCGCTGTACTGGTCAATCCACACTTTACTGCGTGACCAGCGATGGTTAGCTTCGCCTGATTGCCTCTTCGTGATAATGTAAACACCTTCTACGCCGTCAGGTGTTTCTACTCGACGTAACTCTGCGTCAGGGAAAATACTGTCGGCTTGTGCCACAGCTTGCGCTATTGAAAGAGGCTTTGCATTATCTATAACTTTAGATTTAACATCCGGCTCTTCTAAATGCTTTTCCTTGACGGATGAAAAACTGCGTATCAACGGCTTGATATAATCCCCATAACTAAACGAAAACCCGGTAAAGGCTAAAATCAGCAAAATGATTGAGCTGTAAAAGCCCGTGATTTTATGCAAATCAAAATAAAACCGCTCAGGACTCGCACCCCGCTTAATGCTCACTGCTTTTTTGAATTTACCCCAACGCGGCCACCACAGATAAATCCCTGTCAACGCCGAAATAAATAGAAATAAACCGAGAAAACAGATCGTATCAAAGCCAATTTCACCTATCTTTACACCTAATTTTCCCATCAGAAGATCAGAATGAGTTTCATAAATTAGCGTCCACAAAGTTTGCCCCCAAAAGCTTTCTGCGGTTATTTTTCCGCTGTATGGCTCAACCAGAACTCGAAGCGGTGCGAACAATTCATCGGCTGTTTCCTCAGGCATCGGGTATTGCACCCATACGTAATCGTTGCCAGATCCAGGCAAAAGCACTGACCATTTTCCTTTTCTTTGCGGATTTGCGGCTTTAACGGTTTGCATGATTTCATCCAGAGAGCACGGTAGTGCGTTCACTTCATGATGGACTTGCGGCAACCCCAGTTCTTCTAATTCAAATAAGAAAACATTACATGCACCCGTCAACCCAAGAATGACAAAGACAAAGCCTATCGATAGAGCAATATACAAATGCACCGTTAGCCAGAAACTGCGGAAACGCCTCCGCCATTTTGAGTTTTTATCGAGATAAATAGTCATCACCTAACCCACAGGACTACATTTAACTATTCTTTCAGGCTTTAATATTCCAATCTCACTGAACCTAGAAAAGTTAACGGGTCGGCAATCATGTTATAGGCTTTAGACGTGTTATAAGGTTGCCCGGCAAAATAATAGCGTTTGTCGAACACGTTGGTTACATTTAACTGGGTGGTCAACTTGGTCTTGCCGATATTGAAGCTATATCCCGCAAACGCATCGGCACGGACATAACCGGGCAACTGGTAGCTGCTTTCATTGTCGCCTTCACGGCTGCTGGCAAGATAAGCACCGACACCAAGGCTTAAACCTTTCAAGGTGTTATTTTGAAAAGCATATTTCAGCCAAGTGCTGCCGGAATGCTCGGCTACCGTGGGTAGACGGTTGCCTAGGTTGCCATTATTGCTGCCGATCACGGCACCATTATCGTCAAAAATCAAACCTCGATCTTTGGTGATACGGGCATCAGTGTAAGCATACGTGGCAATGACACTGAGTTCGTCTGTCAACTGTCCAGCCAAGTCGAATTCGATGCCTTGACTACGGGCTGCGCCGATGGTTTCAAACGTGACATCACCTGTCTGTTTTAGGATATTGTCTTTGGTGATATGGAAATAAGCCAGGCTAGTGGTTAACTTGCCGTCAAACCATTCCGTTTTTAGCCCTGCTTCGAACTGTTCGGAAATTTCTGGGGCTAACGGGACATTGTTTGCCGTTCGTCCGTTGTTAAGGCCGAACGATTCAGTATAGTTACCGTAGACTGACAACCAATTGTAGGGGCGATAAAGTATGCCAACGCGAGGGCTGAAATGTTCTTCGTTTTGCGCCGTCTCGCTAATG
>JABFSV010000089.1 GCA_013140405.1 Methyloglobulus sp.
GCCAGCCTGGTTCCCGGATGATAAATGATGAGGATATAGGCAGCAACAGCGTTGGCACAGTCTGCTACCAGCAAAGCCCGATGCTCTGCCGTTATCCAGTGCCGGAAACTGCGGCGGCTTAATTTATCGGTGTCAAAACTTGCATTTTCCAGGGCAACCAGATCATCAAGGTCGTCGAGTTGGGCATGTCGGATGGGGATGTTTTCCCTGTTCTTCAAGCTAGCCATCAAGCAGACAACCCTTGTAAGGCTTGCGAGATCACTTGTCTGGCTCGGAACAAAACCAACGCTTTCCAGGCCTCGTTATCTGGACAAAAATGCTGCCGCATGTGCTTGCTGTGTTCCATTCTGGCTGAGTTATTGTCCGGCTGCGCCCAAAGTTGGTGGTCTTTTAACAGCACTCCAAATAGCTGGTCGGTTGAGTACGTGCCAAATTCCAACGTGACATGGCAACTCCGTCCGTTCATGATGCCATGCCAAGCATAATCCATTAACCCGATTTTAGGGACAGAGCTGGAGGTGCCGAGTGCGGGTAAAGTGACGGAATCGCCATACCAATCATGGGCAACACGCACTCCTGTGCTGTCAGAAGGGTGGTCACATATAATTTCCCCGTAGCCGTAAGGCCCCAGGCCGCTATGCAGGTCAATGACTGCGAGATCCCGCTCGTGCAAGGTGTATTGTTGCATAAGGTCTTCGGTCACTAACCGTCCGTGTGAAGGTGATTTGCCACCAAAAAAAGGACCCGCTGGGTCAGAGTATTGTCCGCCGCTGATTGCGATTTCCAATGCGCTTCGACCATGTTGGCTTTCAAACTCGGAAAGCGCGGCTTGTCTTTGGGTTTTATCTTTTGAAAACAATGCGCTTCTTAACGATTCATAACCTGAGTTTTCGGGCAAAGGTTTAAAGAAATCCACTGCATTGCGGTTTAGGTCTACGCCGTCCTCATCGCAACGGCGCAGCCAGGCATAGCCCCAGGGGGTCAAGGCATGAACAAGCAATACGGCGGTATCTGTGGGTATTGCAAGCTGTCCGTTGATGATTAAACCGATGTGGTCAAGTTCCACGGCGCTGCCGACAAAACCTTCAACGCCGTGTGTTCCAGCGAGCAATACCAAAACCCTGGAAGCATTTTTATTGCCCAACCATAAGGTATCTGTGTAAAGCAGCTCTCCGTCCGGCGCTTTACCGGGACATGGGTAAACCTTGTGCTGGATTTCAACAAATGCCATGAGTTCTGCCAAAACCAGCAATCGCTGTCTTGCCATGACATAATTGTTTGGGAAAACGTCAGTATTGATTGGTGGATAAGTTAGATAAGAAGACATTTTAGTTTACCCAAGTTTAGCGTTCGTATGATGAGCATCCAATTTTAAAAAAGATTACTTCCTGCTTGCAGAAACTCTTTGTAAAAAAATGCGTCTAGCTTCAAAATAAATAGAAGAAGACTCTTTCGATAGGCGCAGGGCGATTTGAATAACCTAGTTTACCCAGATCAAGTAAAAAAAGAGATTCATAGCACTTACACCATCATAAGTTTTGTATCTATTTACGACACATCTTTGTAACGTATAGATCTTAACATTTTTTAGCAACACCACTATTCCCACTAAAGAGGACACAATCCCATGGCGAGAACCCTTTTGGTTGTCGATTCATTATCGGACTGGAGTCCGTATTATCCCAGTGATCAAGTCATCGCGTTTGAGACCTATCTTGCCACGGAAAAGGAAGCCTCCGAACACCGTGTGCGTATTATCAATCTTTGCAGCAGTTATTCCTACCTATCCGACGGTTACTATTGCTCCTTATTGGCGGAAGCCCGTGGGCATCACGTCATACCTTCGGTTAAAGTGTTGAATGACATAGAAAAAAAAGCGCTCTACCAGCTTCAACTGGAAGATTTGTCGCAGACCTTGGGGCGGGTTTTTAAAAATAGAGATAAAAATGATGAAATTAAGGTGCTGAGTTTTTTTGGCACGACGGAAGAACCCGCGTTTCAGGAGCTGGCAAGATTATTGTTTGAACGCTTTTCCTGCCCCATCATGGAAGTGACGCTGGGTTATGGGCAACAATGGGAAATTACCGATTTAAAAGCTGTGTCGCACCGCGAGCTTGATGATGAAAATGAAACCCTGTTTGCAGCTGCGTTGGATAAATTTAGCAAAAAAGTATGGCGCAAAGGTCGCGCCCGTAAAACTGCCCGTTACGACCTTGCCATCCTGGTCAATCCTTCGGAAGCTATGCCACCCAGCAATCGAGGTGCGTTAAAAAAATTCATCAGCATAGGCAGGGAGCTGGGTATTGAAATCGAACTGATTACCCAACAACATTATGCACGTTTGCCGGAGTTTGATGCTTTATTCATTCGAGAAACCACAGCGATAGACCATCATACCTATCGGTTTGCTAAAAAGGCCGAGGCTGAAGGCTTGGTCGTCATTGATGACCCAACTTCCATCCTGCGCTGTACCAATAAGGTCTACTTGGCTGATCTGTTCCGTACCAACAAAGTGCCGTCGCCCAAAACCTGGATACTGCACAAAGGCAATAGCGAGCATTTGGATAAACTGGAAAGCAAGGCTGGGTTTCCGGTGGTCATCAAAATCCCTGATGGTTCTTTCTCCAAAGGTATCGTCAAAGTTCATAATCGGAAAGAGCTTGATGAGAAGGTTGCTGAGTTATTCCAAAAATCTGCCCTGCTGTTAGCGCAGGAATTTCTCTATACCGATTTCGATTGGCGCATTGGCGTATTCAATAATAAGGCGTTGTATGCCTGCCGTTATTATATGGTCAAGAATCATTGGCAAATTTACAAACATGGCGAAAAGCGGACGGACAGTGGACATTTTGAAACCATGCCCACCTTTGAAGCGCCAAAAAGTGTGCTTGATGCCGCCTTAAAAGCCAGTCAAACCATAGGAAATGGACTTTATGGCGTGGATGTCAAAGAAAAAGACGGCAAAGGTTATGTGATAGAGGTCAATGATAATCCGAATATCGACCGAGGTATTGAAGATAAATATTTGGGTGATGAGTTGTATCGTCAGATTATGGCTGAGTTTTTGAGGAGGATGGAGAATAGTAGTAAGGGAGTGTAAAGGCCAATTGGAGTGACAAACCTAGGTTTGTCACTCCGCGGCCTATATCAAGTCACAGACCCAGATTTGCTAGTAGCCCCTTAGTGTTGGGCTGGCTGTGCGGCTGCTTTTTGATAGCTTTCCATTTGGTTAAAATTGAGGTATCGGTACGTATCGTCTGCGGTTTCGCCGATCTGATTAGCGTACTGCATGTATTCATCAAAAGTTGGGATTTTACCCAGAATTGAACATACAGCAGCCAGTTCAGCAGACGACAGAAACACATTGGCACCATTACCCAGGCGGTTGGGGAAGTTACGGGTTGAGGTTGAAACCACAGTCGCACCTTCCTTAACCCTCGCTTGATTACCCATGCACAAAGAACATCCAGGCATCTCCATCCGAGCGCCCGCTTTGCCGAATGTGCCGTAGTAACCTTCTTCGGTTAATTGGTTTTGATCCATCTTGGTGGGCGGCGCTACCCATAAACGGGTTGGTAAATCACCTTTCTGTTTTTCCAGCAGTTTTCCAGCTGCACGAAAATGTCCGATATTGGTCATACACGATCCCAAAAACACTTCATCAATTTTAGTGCCAGCGACTTCTGACAAAGGTTTTATGTCGTCAGGATCATTAGGGCAAGCCAAAAGCGGCTCTTTAATTTCATCCATATCAATTTCGATGATTTCAAAGTATTCGGCATCGGCATCGGCTTCCAATAACACCGGATTCGCCAGCCACGCTTCCATGTTTTTGATACGGCGCTCGATGGTACGCACATCGCCATAGCCTTGAGCTATCATCCATTGCAACAAGGTAATATTGGATAGCAAATATTCACGGATTGGCGCTTCATTCAGTCGAATCGTACAGCCACCTGCGGAACGTTCGGCTGAGGCATCGGA
>JABFSV010000494.1 GCA_013140405.1 Methyloglobulus sp.
ATCGATTCCTTTTAGGGACTGAATTATTGTCAAAATGATCATTTTAGCCTTTCTAACGATATTTTCGGATGCAACTCAACTTGATGTGTCAACACTTTTCCGGAAACAAGGTTAAGCAACTGCCTGCTGAAATTCGTAGCCTACTGTGGCGACACGTACCCATTGGCTAAATGCAGTCGCTCTCTGTTGTAAAAGGCTTCAATATATTCAAAAACAGCCTGTTTAGCCGGATATCGGGTTAGATAGGTCTCATGATGTATCAGCTCGGTTTTCAGGGTATACCCACGGGGTAAGCTTTCTGATACGGCATTATCCCAGCAATCACCTTTACGGCTCATACTCTGCCGGATACCAAGCTCCTTTATCAATGCTCGGTGACTATCCGAAGCCATATTGGCTGCCTCAGCTCGAATGCCACAATAAGCCTTTAGTGGGCTTTCGCTTCCAAAGTGCCGTCAGCAAGGCATCGTTCACCAGCTTAGCCCTCATATGCCCGGCCATTGACCACCCGACGACTTGCCGGGAATACAAATCAATGACGGCAGCCAGATACAGCCAACCTTCTTGGCTGTGGATATAGGCAATATCGCCGGTATAGGCCTGCTCGGGCGGTTTCACATTAAATTCACGATCCAGAAGATTTGGTGAAATGGGCTTGTCATGCTTCGAATCAGTTGTCGCTTTGAACTTACGCTTTGTTTTACATGCCAAATTGTCTTCGTCCATCAATCGACTTATCCGGCGGCGGCTGGCGGTACGATTCCGATCAAAGAACTCATTCTTGATACGCCGGGCACCGTAAGTGCCCCAGCTCTTCTTAAAGATGCTATGAATAGCGGCCGTCAATTCGACATCCTCCTTTTCTGTCGTTGTTTGAGGGCGATGCCGCCAAGTGTAGTAATAGGCACTGCGTGAGACCTGCATAAACCGACACATCGAATCGATAGGAAATCCCAGCGTATGTTGCTTGATCCAGGCGTACTTCACCGTTGTTCCTTAGCAAAGCACCCAAAGGGCATAAATACGCCGCTGAAGATTCAACCGGTCATTGCAACACTGCTGAAATTTTCTGCGATGACGATAGAAAATTCGGTATTGTTAAATTAATATAGTCATCATACACTTTCCCATTTATGGTGGAGGGGATAATGGCAAGTTGTCCAAAATGCCACGGCGAGGGCTGCGTCAAAGACGGGATCGTCAAGGGTAGGCAGCGGTACCGCTGCAAAGGCTGTGGCTATCGACACACCGTGGCCGAACGCGGTGTAGGTGCGGCGGTCAGGAGGCAGGCCTTGCAGCTGTATTTGGAAGGCATGGGGTTCCGCGCCATAGGCCGTTTTTTGGGGGTCAGCCACGTTGCTGTCTATTACTGGGTCAAGTCCTTCGGCAAGGAGGTCGAATCGGTCCGCAACGCGGCCACCGAAGCCAAGGTGGTGGAAATGGACGAACTGCACAGCCATGTCGGGCATAAAAAAACTACCGCTGGGTCTACCCACAGGGCACAAGTGGACGGCTATTGATCGATATGGGAAATGGTTCCCCGGTTGCGCTGTGGGTTCCCGCGACGCGGAAACTGGGCGGGAGGCCCTGGGCAGCCATTGAGCGGCCAGGAATCGAAGCGGTGATGGCGGATTATTTATGCCCTTTGGGTATTTTGTGCCCGCTGCGTTGCATACGCAATCCAATACCCACAGGACACAGGACACAGGGCAGAGACCTACACGGCGGAAGGCTACAACAGCCTGTTGCGGCACTTGGCAAGGTTGAAACGGAAAACCAAGTGTTACAGCAAAAGCCAAGGCATGCTTGAATGCTCAGCCAAGCTGTTCATGGCCTATTGGAATAACGGGAAATCTATATTTATTTAACAATACCCGATGGATAAAGTAAGCCCTGCATATGTATGAGCAAAAAAATCGTTAAAACGCGGACTTAGGCACTGCTGGATTTCTGTCTCGCAGCGGTTAATTCTGCTTCGTGCAGGTGTTCCTTTATCAAGTCTAAGATGCGATCGCCCTTCAGCAGTGCGGTATCAAATTCAGAATCATGCGTCATATCGCCGAACTTTGCGGACGCTGTCGAATCGGTGCCGAGATAAGCCATAGACCAGTTGGAAAACTCGCGCTTCGTTACCGGTTCAAGCGCGAGCATGGTGACATGTGAATGTCTTGAGTCACACTGGATGCGTTCGAAAGTTTCCTGAATTTCATCGTGCGCCCCTTCTAATACCTGCGCGAAACTGCCGGCGTTGAACATAAGTGCGCCCGTGATGTTCGCTTGTGGGTTTTTTTCTCTGGCACTGGCCAAAATCTGTTCAATTTCGCGGCGGATCACTGCATCGTCGCCTATGATTTCGTTACGGCTGATGTAAACGAGTCTGTAAAGGGCTTTATCCATTATTGTCACCTGGTTTTTGGTTTCTTGAATCGTAAATAAACTCGGTTATGGCCTTCGGGGAAATGGGTCTGCTAATTAGATACCCCTGCGCTTCCATACACCCACCTGCGGCCAGTTCGTCAAACTGGGCTTCGGTTTCAACACCTTCAGCGATAGTCTTCATATTGAGGCTTGCGCCTAAGCTAATAATTGCTTGCACAAGGGCGCGAGACTTTGGAGTATTTTCCACGCGCACAAAGGACTGATCGATCTTGATCTTCGAGAAGGGGAAACTGTTCAAATAACTGAGCGAAGAATAGCCTGTGCCGAAGTCGTCCATCGCGATTCCAACACCCAGGGACTTGAGCATCCAGAGATGGTTCAGCGCACTGTCAGTGTCTTTCATCAAGACACCTTCTGTGATTTCAAGTTCGAGTCGTTCGGGTGGAAGGCCAGTGCTTGCCAAGGCATCGCGAACGATATCGATGATTTGATCGCTTTCAAACTGAATGGGGGATACGTTTACTGCCACCGTAAAATTGCCGTCCCAGCTCATTGCTTCCTTACAGGCCGTTCGCAACACCCACTCGCCGATAGTATGAATTTCACCGGTCTCTTCAGCTAAGGGTATGAAGTCTGCGGGAGATACCAGTCCCCGGGCTGGATCCTGCCAGCGAACAAGTGCCTCGAAGCCCTGCAAAGATCCGTCAGCCATGCTGACTTGAGGTTGATACATTAACATGAATTCTTTGAGGCCTAGTGCACGGCGCAAATCGATTTCAAGTTGACGGCGCTCAATTGCTCTCCTAGCAAGTGCCGGTTCAAAAAACTTTACGGTACCACGGCCTGCTGCTTTGGCTTCGTAAAGGGCAAGGTCGGCGTGTTTCATCAAATCAGCCTTGTCATCGGTGCCATGATTAAGTGCCGCAATGCCCACACTTGCCCCGATATTGACCTGTTGCCCATCAACAATAAACGGACGATTGATAAGTTCCACAACGCGCTTGCCGACTGATTCCGCACCAATGGGTTGCAAACCAATTGTGTGTAAGATAACGAACTCGTCGCTATCCATCCGAACAACCAGGTCATCAATGCGAGCAACAGATTTTAGGCGTTTAGCGACCAGTTTCAATAAGGTATCGCCAGCGCCGTGTCCCAGTGTATCGTTGACCCGCTTGATGAAGTCCAGGTCGATCATGATCACTGCTAACGACAGGGCGTTGGGGCCGCTAGGCTGCCAACTTGAGATAACTTTTTCTAGCATCAAACGGTTACCAAGACCGGTTAAAGCATCACAGTTTGAGATGGTATTCGGAAATGCGGAGTTGACTGCCGTTTTCATTAGGCGGTCAACAACAAGCATACGAAGCCTTGTACCTGCGCCGGCGATATGCAGGTTCAGCGCTTCTCCATCACGTTCCAGGCGCAATTCGACAGAGGCCGCGTCAGGGCTGTTGAGCGTCTGGTATAGGCCCAGACCGTGTAAGAACGCACTAAAGTTTTTCAGCCAACTCTGTTTGCGGCTTAGATAACGCCCTATTGGTTGAGTTACGGCTTGTTTTTTATATTTCTTGGGTTGGTGATTTTTTTAAAAACC
>JABFSV010000036.1 GCA_013140405.1 Methyloglobulus sp.
AATGGAGCTTATAAAAGACTCCAACGCATGGGTTTTGTTTAAATCAAATGCGCCGGTGCTAGGCATAAAAATTTAATTCAAAGCCAAAAAATTCTCATTCTAAGGCCACGGACTTCTTTCCTGGCTGCAACAAACCGCTTATAGTTCGTCCGTTCCCGCAGCAAACAAATTTAATTTGCTAGATCGGTGTCGCTTTAGGGTCGATCACTACAAATAGCATGAAATTTCAAACGGCTGCTTTCAAGCCTCTATTTCAGCATGAAACCTAAAAGCACTCGAACAACGGGTGCTTTTGGAGGCGTTTCACACACACCCTTATTGTAAATAACTATAGGTGACAGGATGATTAGAGTGGGGTTACAAGATTATTAAGGAAAGGTTTGTCTCTTCCTGAGTACGGTCGGCTCAGGACAATTAATGGGTGGGCTACCCAAAGTTTAGCCCACCCTTTCAAAACAATTATTTCAAGTTCATGCAGTTGGCATAATAAGTGACTGTGGCAGGCCAGTCTGAGAAAATGCCAAGAATACCGACATCTTGTGCCAATACATCCAACATGACCATCATGTCGCCTTCAGTTTTAATACCATCAAGAACTGATTGATAATAGTATGGATTGCCCGAAATATTTTTCAGCAAACCTGAACGCTCAAGCGTCCAAGTGATAATATCCAGCCCCGCTGCTTTGGCAGCTATCGCATATTCGGAAGGAACGATCTTGTTGTTGGCATCTAACGTCACTAAAACCCACATTGGCGGTGCAACAATTTTTACGCCTTCTGCTGCTAATGAAGGCAGTTTGGCAATGGCAGCAGGGACTTGCTCTGGCACATCCAAGGTTTCTAGGTAAACAGCTTGCTTGCCGAACGTAGGCTCGTTTGCAATCCAGTAACGCACATCTTCCAGATTAAACGATTGCGGCCACACGTTTTTGGCTTTAACACCAGCAGCCTTATATTCGTTAATCATTTTTTGGGCATAAGCTGCTTGGGTAAAGCCGTTAAATGGCATAGGTACGCTGGCAGATTTAAGTTCTGGTGTCATCTTCACACCCAGTTTCTTGAACAATTGGATGCTTGCCTTGTGCGTCAACAGCGTTCCGTTAGCGGAGTATAAATCGGTACGGAAACTCGGTGTAGCATTCAAAAATTCAGCCAGTGTTTTCGCATTACGATTGCCAGCATCCATCTTGCCTTTCAATGTTTTAAACTCGGCTACGGTAATATCGCTGGTGCAACACTTCACATTTTTGTAAGGCGTGGCACTGGTAAAATCGGGTTGAACGGAGCAGTTGCCCGCCAGATTGGTTTCCAAAATATTGGTGGTTGTCTCCAGGTCACATTGGGAATGACGGCACACCAGCTCCTTATCCTTGGTAAATGTGACATCGCACTCGACGATACCCGCACCCATCCGTGCCGCAGCCTCGTAGGATTGCTTGGTATGCTCTGGGAATTGCAACGCAGCCCCACGATGACCTATGGAAAAATCAGTCTTATGAAATGGGCCTTCTGAACACTGTTGCAGTTCAGTCTTAAGCGCACTCTTCTGCATATCTTCGACCAGATAAAACGGTCTGGGGCCTAACTGGATGTTACGCACAGCACTGCTGTGAGCGCTATTTTGGTCTGCCGATACAGCGAGGGGTGACAAGGCTACTATTACTCCCGCAATAGCCAATACATTCTTAAACAAGCGCATGATAATCTCCAAGAAAAGTTATTTTACTTATAGGATTCAACCCAGATAACTAACTAGGTCGAAGCTTCAACGTTACTCGCTTGTTATGTCTGTTTGATGTCGATTTTGTTAACAGTTGATGAAGAAAAACGGAAAACGAGTGATAATTCTGCCAGATTTATTAACTCTCTTAAGGCTGAGGTAACACGACTAACTTGGTAGAAAACTTAGAAGCCGTTTGGTTAAAGTTCATACGCATTTGAGCGCGATGTTGCGATACAACTTCCTTGAATTGGTGGCAAAGAATAACAAAGACAGAAGTTCTTATATAGGCAGCTTTGCGAAGTGGAGCGTCGCTATTTTTGTAAAAACTTGTTTTGAGGACATGATGTCCAAGCAAACGGCAAAAACTATTGTGACCGTGTTCGGGCTATTTATCGCAGCTACAATGGGTTGGCTAACCTATAAACACCGTCACGACCAGGATTAGCAATTGGTTAGTCGCCCAACACACTGAACTTATGGGCGGGTAGTTTCATTCCATGCATGCCATTGGCTGAATGCGCCACCGAGACCCCAAATGATCCCGGCAGCGCGTTAACCCTTAATCCTTACCGGATTCTGCTGGCAGAATTTTGCTAAACACAGTCGTGCCTTCAATATCTTTCAGGTCAACTGTCATCGCTTTACTATCTCTATCAATATTCACTTCACCGAAGAATTGTAGGCCAGCATAAGGCGACAGATTGGCCTGTCCCGCAGGTGGTGCTTTGCTAAATACCACTTGTGGCCCAAACGTGCCATCAGTACTGTTCGGCCCGAAAGAACCTGCATTGAGCGGACCAGCTACAAATTCCCAGAATGGCGAAAAGTTTTTGGTTTGCGCCTTGGCGGGATCGTAGAAGTGCGCGGCAGCATAATGCACGTCTGCGGTCAGCCAAACAAGGTTGTTGATGTGTTCTTGTTTGATGAAACTCAACAGACGGGCGATTTCCAATTCACGTCCAGCCGCTACTCCGCCATTTCCGTTGGCAATGGCTTCCCAGCGAGGTGTGCCATTAGGAATATTATCGACAGTGCCATCCCCTATGTTGAGACCAATTGGCATATCGGCGGAAATTACTTTCCAAGTCGCACCAGAATTCTTCAGTTCTTTCTTAAGCCAATTCAACTGAGTTTCGCCAAGAAATGCCGTTTCAGAGTTTTCATTTGCTTGCAGGTTTGCGGTATTAGGCCCACGATAGCTACGCATATCAATGACAAACACGTCCAACAATTTGCCATACGAAAGTTTCCGATAAACACGTTCAGATTCTTCCGCATCATGTGGGCGTAGCGGGGCATATTCATAGAATGCTTTAGTGGCACGGGCGATTAATGTCGGCACATTCTTTTCGGTGTAACGGGGATCTGCGCTCAGGTCTTTAGAGTCTGACCAGTTATTGACAACTTCATGGTCATCCCATTGCCAGACTTGCGGAACTTCCGCATTAAATCGGCGCAGGTTATTATCCAGCAAGTTGTATTTATAACGTCCACGGAATTCGTTCAGCGTTTCGGCGACTTTGCTCACTTCTGGTGTCACTAGATTAGTCCAAATCTGACCGTTCTCAGCGGGTTTGCTCTCCGGGATAGGGCCATCGGAATAAACACTATCACCACTTTGGATAAAAAACTGCGGATCAACTTGGCGCATGGCCTCATAGATTTTCATGCCACCGAATGCTTCATTAATACCCCAGCCTTGACCCGCCGTATCACCGCCCCAAACGAAGCGAATATCATCACGTTTACCGATGGTATGAAAATGGCCTGTGACTGGCTCGCTTTTGCTACGGGCATTGGTCAAGTCTTCAAACCAGACTTTAACAAAAACATCTTTACCTTCAGGCAATCCGGTTAAATCCTGGCGAGCGGTATAATCGCTGCTTTCAAGCGCATAAGAGCCCCGGATAATTTGGGAGCCGGTAAATTGTTCATTGAATGCGTATTCAACCATCATACGCGCAGGACGGTCGGCGCGGCTCCACACGATAGCGCGACCTGGTGCCAAGTCGCCGAACTGGATGCCTTGCTCCATTAAAGGGGCTTCCGCCGCCATTGCGCTTGGCATTGCCAATGCCAATATTATTGGGAAGGCAGCTATGGCTGTTGCCACGCTTATACTTTGTTGCTTACGACAGGAATTTTGATCGAACGTCTTCATGGAAATTACTCACTAGATGTTGTTGATGAGCCTATGATCATAAAGGCCTTAAATGACAGGATGATTAGGACAAAATGACAGGT
>JABFSV010000265.1 GCA_013140405.1 Methyloglobulus sp.
CTTAATACATGAATTATTTGAAAAGTTTTGCTGCGTATCGTTTTTTATTCGTATTTCTGCTCTTCGCAATATCCAACACCAACGCTGAAGAAGCGGAAATACTAACCCCTTCACCGCCAACTATTGCAGCCAGTAGCCACATCCTGCAAGATTACAACACCGGCAAGGTGCTTGCTGAGAATAATGCCGACGCAAAATTGGCTCCTGCCAGCCTTACCAAAATACTGACGGTTTACGTCGTTTTCAAAGAAATTAAAAACGGACACCTGCATCTGGACGATAAAGTCACTATCAGCCAGAATGCTTGGAAAACCAGCGGCTCCAAGATGTTTGTACAAGTGAACGACCAAGTCAAAGTCGAAGACCTGCTTAAAGGCGTTATCATCCAATCTGGCAACGATGCCAGCGTTGCTTTAGCAGAACATGTTGCTGGGAATGAGGCAACATTTGCTGAATTGATGAACCAACACGCTGCCCGTTTGGGTATGGTCAATAGCCATTTTGAAAACAGCGATGGCTTGCCCAGCGATGGCCATTACACGACGGCAAGAGATCTCGGCATACTCACCACCGCATTAATAAAAGAATTCCCGGAATTCTACCCTTGGTTTTCCCAAAAAGAATTCACGTACAACAAGATAACCCAGCAAAACCGTAACATGCTGTTAGGGCGTGATCCATCGGTTGATGGCGTTAAGACTGGGCATACGGAAGAAGCCGGTTATTGTTTGGTAGCATCAGCGCTGCGTAATGGTATGCGGTTAATTTCAGTGGTCATGGGTACTGAAAGCATGAATGCACGGGCCAATGAAAACCAAACCTTGTTGAATTACGGTTTTCGCTTTTTTGAATCGCACCGTCTTTACGAAGGGAACAAGGCGATTCAGGAAACCAGGATATGGAAAGGTGAAACTGAAAACTTACCGCTGGGGCTGGCTGAGGATCTTTACGTAACCATACCCCGTCGCCGCTATAACGATTTGAAAGCCACCGTGAATGTTGATAAACAAATTCTTGCGCCTGTAAAAATAGGTGATAAATTTGGTGCGGTGACGGTTAAGCTGAAAGATGAAGTGATCGCCACCAAAAACTTGGTGGCTCTCAAAGCAGTGGAAAAAGGCGGCATATTAAGACGGCTTTATGACAGTTTATTGATGATGTTCAAGAAAAACGATGGATAATCAAATCGTCTACCTTAATGGTGAATACCTGCCGTTAGCCGATGCAAAAATCTCAGTGATGGATAGGGGATTTTTGTTTGGCGATGGCGTTTATGAAGTCATTCCCGCCTATTCGGGGCAATTATTCCGTCTGGAAGATCACTTGGAACGGCTGGACAACAGCCTCAGGTCTATTCGTTTACAGAATCCACATAGCCATGAACAATGGCGTAATCTGTTGGCTCGACTGCTAGCGCAGGGTTTGGATCAGTCCGTTTATCTCCAGATTACCCGAGGTGCCGCGCCTAAAAGGGACCATGCGTTTCCGCAGAATGTCACTCCGACTGTATTCGCCATGGCATCTGGCATCAACCCGTACGCCGACCATGATAACGGAGTCAAAGCCATCAGTACGGAAGATAGCCGATGGAAACTGTGCGACACCAAGGCAATCACGTTATTGGCAAATGTCCTGCTTAGGCAAGCAGCGGTTGACAACGGTTGCGCTGAAACTATCTTATTTAAAGACGGCTATTTGACCGAAGGCGCAGCCAGCAATGTATTTGCTGTAATCGACGGTGTGTTGATGACACCGCCCAAAAGCCCTGCCATTTTGCCGGGGATAACGCGCGATGTTATTCTTGAAATCGCCAGAAAAAATAATATTCCTTGCAGCGAACAGGCTATTTCCAAAACTGATTTTAAAAAAGCCAGCGAAATATGGGTAACCAGTTCCACACGCGAAATTATCCCCATCGTTGAACTGGATGCCGAAACAATCGGTAGCGGCAAACCTGGTGCAGTTTGGAAGACGTTTTATAAGCTCTTTCAGGAATACAAGCAGTCGATACGATGAGCGAAGAAACTTTACTAGAATTCCCTTGCCCATTTGCCATTAAAGCGATGGGCAAGAACAATCTTGAGTTTGATCTGCTGGTGATTGAAATTGTCCGTCGCCACGTACCCGAAGACGAAAAGGCAGTCACTAGCCGTCCCAGTAAAGACGGCAATTATCTGGCGGTGACTGTCCTGATAGAAGCAACCAGCAAACGACAATTGGATGCTATTTATCAGGACTTATCAGATCACCCACAAGTTTTAATGGCCTTATAAAATCCAGTTTTGGCGAACTGAGTTGCTTTGGCGATGTTTTGAAGTGTCCTAGAAAATTCGACCTAACCTATTTCAGCATCACACATTCAGTGTGCAATTTCGTATTTTCCAAAGTTCCAACTGGCTGTTGCCCTGTCAGACTTATACCCGATATTCAAAATATTGATCTGTTATCCAATCAGGTGAAGCTTTTTTGTTCCGAGAAAAAGCTACATTTATCTTTAGGAATCTCTGAACAAGTTGATTCCGTTCATGGCTCGACAAGCTCGCCACGAAGGGAATCAACTACTTACCGTTCGTCCTGAGCCTGTCGAAGGACTTGTTCTGCGATTCCTTTAGTTTTACCTAATTAACGGTAGCGGTTATGAAAATAATAAGGCCGATAATAGCCACCACCGCCCCAGTAATAAGGGTTAGGCCCATAAAATCCTCCATAAGGATAGCCGAATCCCCCTCCGTAACCAAAACCGCCATATCCACCGTACCCATAATTACGCGGATAGTTTTGTTCTTGCCACAAATGGATTTGTTTTGCCGCTACCAAAGGCAGTCGCATGGTCTTCTTTCCGATGGTGCGTTCAGTGTCACCTTCCAGAGTACCCGCTACCGTGATTGCGGTGTTTTTGGTGTACACAGCCGGATCAAGGAACTCAGGGCTTTTGATGACAAAACGGCCTTGATTCGCCTCATCCGTATCAGGATAACCGTAGCTACCTAACGGGTATAGCATCACCTGAATAGCACTAAAACTGGGTTCGTTTTCTACCTCGATAATTGTGCCGCCCCACCGTACCGGTGCATTTTTGTACTTCGCAATATTTAGCAGTGCTTCCTGATAACTGAGATCGTATGCGGGTGGATCTTCTATTGCTGGGGGAAGATTCGAGCAAGCGCTTAATAACAAACAGGTGACAAGCAAATAATTTTTCATGGACGAACTCCAGCGAATTGTTTTCATTGGGTACAGCGCTCAGTTGTAATGCAATGAGAATGGGGTAATTTGCTGGATTAGGCAAACAAAATACCCAATAATTCAATTCGTTTATATTATGTTCTACGTTATTGTTATACTGAGATTTTATCGTTCCCATATCCAGGTTTGGGAATTTATTTCGCATCGTTCCAACAGCGCAAAACGAAATGAGTTTATGGCTGCATTTCTACGCTGGAGAGAGGGTGAAAGGATTAAATATTAGGAGTACAAACCTAGGTTTGTGTCTCGGATTTGTTTTTAAAATCAAATATATGAAAAAATTACAAATGCGATCTTTAGTGTTTTTTACAATATTTTCACAGCCTTCGGAGCATTAGAACGATAAAAAGCTCTTATCACCGGACTTTTTTGCGCTTAATAAACCGCTTCATGATCGTCCACATTCACGGGGACGATTTGTTCATCCTGAATCAACAACTCCGTACGAAAAGTTGATGGACATCGAAAGCAAGCCTTCCAGCTTGTCGTGTACAAATAATACCAATCCCAAAAAGTTGTTGTATGAATCCCCTCAACCTGGCCTTCTCGGCAACCGCTCCTGCGTTGCCCTACTACCTACATCCCTGTAGGCATCCCTTTGGAGAAGGTAACAATGAGAACTTATTGGGATTGGTATTAGTATTAGTATTAGGCATACAAGGTGATAAATTCTGTCAGGTAATGACAAAATATTTGTCTCCTTCCGTAAAACC
>JABFSV010000455.1 GCA_013140405.1 Methyloglobulus sp.
CAATATAAGTTATAATTTATATATTGATAAAGATATATACTGCATGGTATTACTTAAAAATAACACTTCTGTTGAATTTATAACCAGCGACCAACCAGTGATAAATACTTATGCAATAGGTTTTAATGAAACAGAAGCTCCTGAAGAGTTGGAACTTTATTATCCAGTGTCACCTAAATTGGCTATATTAATAACTAATAATATTGAAATCAGAAATAGCAACATAGTTGTGCCAAATATAAATCAGGTTAAAAACTATAATAGAATGATTATTCAACAATCACACAGCCAAATATTTACATCATCGAAAGAAGCATTGATGCAAATATTACCTTCTGTGTCAATTAGGCCTGGTAGGTAGGGGTTCGCAAGCTCACCCGCAACCTACATTATCAAACTCGTAAGCTAGATGGGATACGTGCCGCACACACCATACTCAATTGATTATACTTATGTTTTATAAATGGTTGCGGTTCATACCCTGCGCGATTATCGAGTTGACCCATTGATTGCAATGCCTAGCCACACATAAAAACGATTACGTTCTTTTTCGGGCAACACCATTATGGAGCATCAATTTTGTACAACTCGTGTCCGAATGCCTGCTGGCATTTCCAGCTTGGCTCTATCCCAGCCTTCCATATCCAAAATTTCATCCAGACATTGTTCCATGAGCTGATGGGTTTGTTTAGTGACTTCGGCAATCCGCTGGTGAACTTGTAGGTGTACATCGCTTTCGGCGGGCATTTCCATGCACGCTTTTTGATAATCGAATAATTTCCGCAAGTTGCTGATTTGCATGCTGATATGAACAGGGCAAGCACAGGTATAAAGGGCTGCTTGTTCATTGATGATGGCGAGCTGTAGGGCGGTAAATTTATTGTCTAAGTCCATACTCCAATCCTCTTATTATAATTTTTAGATTTTTATTCCGGTCGTTGATTTTAAACTCATTTACCGGTTTCGCGCTAGCAAACAGTCATGGACAGAATGCACAAGCTACGGTATTTGCTTAAGCCAAAAGGCTTTGTGTCCCCATTGCATTTTCAATTTCGCCCATGAATTGCCTTTCATTGGCGCTGAATTGTTCTCCACCAAAACCCAAGAAACTGCCTTCGGTCGTCGCCATTGCCACTTTTTCTGCAATGGACATCGCCCATTGTTTGTATTCAGCCGCCTCTTGGGGTGTTGCCTTGGCTGCTAATAATGCGGTCACTTCTTTGCAGTCTTCTACCGTTTGCGCTTGAAATTTCTGTGCAGAATCAACCCCTTTGGCTTTAAACCGCACTACGCCCCAATCGCGTATTTTTTTCATTTTGTCCATTGCTTCGGACGCATTGCCATGAGCATTGGGCAATATCGCCTGGATCAAGGCATTGTTTGGATAATCTTTGATACCGGCCATGACAGATTGGGCGTTGACGAGCATTTCTTTTCCGGTGCCAAACAATCCGCTGCTACCCGCAAACGCCATAGCTGCGCCAATAAGGTGTGGGGTATTAGCCAGCAAGTTCAATTCTTCTTCGGTGTAATTCAAGCTCATGGGTTATCCCTCTTTGGGTTGATTTAAACGCTACACTCCGGCTGTGATACAAAGCAGGTGGTTGGGCATTCTAGCCTTAATGTTTACGAGAACCAAGCAATACTCGGTGCTTGCCAAGACAATCTTGCCATTCTTGGTTGTTTTAGGATTTTCATAATCAGCAAGGTGGTTTTACACTAGAAAATCGTCATAAACAGAATGCAAAGAGGTGATTTTTAAATGGCTTTTTCTAAGCTGTATTTGTAGGATTTCCGCATAAATTGGCATGAAGACCAGCGGGGTTTGTTGCCCAGCCCAGAGTGATTAGGTTTAATATTTAGCTATTCCTAAACTACTTATTTTCGCCGTAGCAAAGTCTTCTAATTCCTTTAAAAAGCTCTCGTTACCGGAAGTTTCTGCACGTAATCGAGATAAATGGGAAAAATATTCTGCTAATGTGATGCCTCCACTTTGCTGATTTCCAATGATTCGATTGGCACAAAACTCCCGCCATTTGGATATTTCGTCGGCGAGCAATAACTCTGGGTAGTTACGCGCTCGGTATCTAAACAGCATTTCAGCCAGTCGGGAATCGGTAAATTTCGGTGGAAATTTCGCTAATTGATCTGGTGGTGTATTCCTGATTTTTGCCATTTTTTGTTTATCGGCATCAGAAAAAAATCCACCGTTGTAAATAGCAAGGTCAGGATCGGTTTCTTGTCCTGGATCTGCAAATTTATTTTCAGAAAAAACCGCTGCAATTTTTTCTGCCAAGCCTTGGGTCGCTTTGATCTTGTCGATATTTGCGTAACATACTGCCAAATCGAGGTTCAATCGTTGTTGATCGTCGGGCTTGAGTACAGATATTGGTGCCAATACTGGACATTTGTTTACATGCACGGTTTTGAGCGGGATTCTTTCCACGCCTTCCGGCAAATCGGCGGTAGCGGTAAAAATCCGTTGCTGAATGTCCGCTATCGACAAGGAAATCAGGGGGGCAGGATCAATAGAAAGGTCATAAACTAAGATTCCATTGGAATTGGTTGGATGCTTGCAGATGGGCAAAACAATTGCCAAACGTTGGTTAGCGCTGGAATACATCCCCGATACATGCACCACCGGCTTGAAACTGCCAAACTGGAGCAATTTAAGGGCTTCGGTTTTTGTCCTGTGCTGCCATAAGAACTGGTACAACTTGGGTTGTGCCAATTTAATCAACTTGGCTAAGGCTATCGTGGCGTGTACATCAGATAACGCATCATGTGCAGCTTCATGGGCGATACCATTCGCTTTGGTGAGTTCTTCCAATTTAAAGCTGGGGCGGCCTTCTACATCGGTTGGCCATGTTATACCATCGGGACGCAAGGCTTTGGTTGCCCTGACGACATCAATTAAATCCCAGCGGGAATTGCCGTTTTGCCATTCCCGCGCATAAGGATCGTAAAAATTACGGTACAGGCAGTTTCGGGTAAATTCGTCATCGAAACGGATGGAGTTGTAACCTAAGCTACAGGTGTTGGGTTCAGCAAGTTGTTCGTGAATGAGACGGCAAAACTCCACCTCAGTTACGCCATTGGCTTCAGCCAGTTGAGGGCTGATGCCAGTCAACAAACAGGCTTCGGGATGGGGCAGATAATCGGCTGGAGGTTTGCAGTAGACAACCAAAGGATCGTCGATGATATTAAGATCTGTATCAGTACGTACCCCAGCGAATTGCGAAGGCCTATCACGCTGGGGATCAATGCCGAAGGTTTCGTAATCGTGCCAGTACAGGCTGGTTTCTGCCACGATCTGAGTGTATGCAGTTTAGACTTGACCTTCCGCTTCCATTTTTTTGCGTTTTGGACACTTTTCCACACAGACGCAACTGCCCGTATTTAAGCCGCCGCATGATCCTTTGATGGCACGCCGTCCAAACATAACACCGACTGCCATCAGCGCAATTACGATTAACATCAATGCAAATGTCGCTAAAAAATAATTCATTTTGTCACCTTTGTACTTTGGGCAAAGGCAGTGGACATCTTCTCGTCAAAGCCTTTGTCAGATTTAATAATAAAAAACGCCGCAATATGGTTTTGCTCTGCAAATTTATAACCTTCGTCTGGCCCCATTACCATAAACGCCGTAGCCAAACCATCCGCCTCCATCGAGGTTTCACTCAACACAGTGACGGATGCTAGTTTATGGTTAATTGGCCGCCCAGTTCTTGGGTCAATCGTATGGGAAAACCGTACACCTTCCACCTCAAAATAATTCCGGTAATCGCCCGATGTCGCCATGCCAGTATCGGTTATCGACAACACTTTTTCAATCGCCCGTTTTTCGGCGGTGGGTTTTTCGACAGCAATTTGCCAGGACTGACCTTGGTTATTCTTGCCTTTTACCCGGATTTCGCCGCCTATTTCGACCATGTAATCCATTATACCCAAG
>JABFSV010000490.1 GCA_013140405.1 Methyloglobulus sp.
GAGTCCTCATTCATTATTCCGCACTGCCTGAAGCCCCCGTGACCGCCACCTGCGTAGGGGAAAACGTCGGGCAAATCATGGATTGCCTAGTTGCAAAACAAGTTGGGCTGGTCGCCCATAAGCCGCAAAAAGACAAACCCCCAGAATTTTGGTTGTTGGGTTCCAGCGTGGGCAGTTGTCAGGCGGTGACGGTAGCAGCTTCGCCTATACAAAAAATAGCCGCAGAGCCTACACCAGAAGCATTAGCGGCAGCTGAACTAGCCCTACAAGAGCAAACAGATCACCTGCTGAAACAAACCCAATCCAAAGACCCCAACCAACGTGCCGAAGGAATCGGCAACCTGGGCGCAGTAGGGCCTAAAGATGACCCTGCTGTTGATGAAGCCTTGCGGACGGCTATGAACGACAAAAATGCCGATGTCAGGGCGCAGGCCATCAGAAGTATTGTGTTACGCGGCGGTGAAGAAGTCGCTGGCCAACAAGGCTTGGCGCTAAAGGATAACGATGTCAACGTCAGGTTGACAGCGGTCAGCGACATCCAAGACGATGAAATCTTGTTACAACAAGCGCTCAACGATAGCGACCAATCAGTACGTGACTTGGCAAAAGACAAGCTGCAAGACCTGGCTTTCCGGCAAAACAAGGGCGAACAATGAATGCGATGGCAGGGATAACCCAGATGAACCAATCACACAGAAAAACAGCATGGCTGCCTAAACGTAACGGGCAACCATGCGCACCGAAATGGTGCCAAGGATAGCGCTTCACCGATTGCTGTTGACAGAAGGCAGTCGGCAAAACTGGCAAGTGGATATTAGCGTATCCCCTGTCAAAACAACGCTGTATCGCCGCGAGATGCTCGTGCGGCGGTCAGCATTTTTCTTCTCAACTACGAGACAATAATATGTTAAATAAAATGTTTTTTAAAGAAGTTTTAATCGCTACAACACTGTTGGCAGCATCAGGTTATACGGTAATGGCGCAAGCGCATTGTCTTAATAATCAGACAATAACCAATAACAGTAACAATTTCCAATGGGATACTTATGTTGCCGTCTGTCCTGCTGGAACGACTGGACTTTCTGGCAGGATAAGCAAGCAAGCCGGAACAGGTTCGGTGTCTATGGAAATAGGCAAAGGAACATTTGCACATACGACCGCAAGTGATGCCACCATAACCGCTTCAAGTTGCGATGCTGTTACAGGGAACATAACTGCCGCTGCATCGGCTGTTACTGTGCCAACTGTAAATGGTGGCCCAGGGCAATACACAATTATGGTTTCTAAAAACTCATCGAACAGCCATACCTATGATATGGAATGGCATTGCGTGAACAATGATGCCCCTGAAGGACAAGACGATCCTGCCGTTGAAATCCAAAATATCAATAACCACTAACGCCAACTGATGGTTGACTGAAGAATGATGGCTAAATCATCCTGATCCAGTTAACCGTCTTTTTAGTGTTCACACAGAGAGGATAACGTTATAGACGTTATCCTCATTTCTACATATTCCAGTAAAAAGTTAGCTTGCAAATCCGTCTGCCAAGAAAGCTATGGTTAAAATAAAACTGCTTTGCAGACCCGTAAATAACAGGGGACTTATGTTAACCAATATCGATGTCACAATAATTTTATTCTTAACTATTTTGCTCACCGCTTGCGCCCCTGTACAACCCTGGGAGCGCGGCAATCTTGCCAAGCCGCAGATGGCGTTGGACCCGTATCCTTTGCAAAGTGCGCTACGGGCGCACAACTACGGTAGCCGCGAGGCGGCGGCGGGCGGTAATGCAGCACAAGGGGGTGGGTGTGGCTGTTATTAAGCGGAAAGCAAAAAAACCATATAAGCGTAAGGGATCTTTGGTTAAGTCCTTCGACGGCCAACGGAAGTGCCCGAGATACAAGCTCAGTACGAACAGTAATCTATTGGGTTCGGCGGCGTTAAGTCCGTTCGTGGTAAGCCTGTCGAACCATTTATTCCCTAGTGGATATGAACGGACTCAACAGCCTAAAAGGGGTGTTGAAAAACCAGATTGCGTTTCTCTGCAAGCATTAACCGCCGCCGCCCTCATCTTGCCCAGCTTATTCCAACCCGCAGCGCAAGCCGCCGATGACGACGAAGTGGATTTCCAATACAGCCATTATCAGGAAGGCAAGCGCGATATTTATGGAGGGCTTTCAGATGAAATTACGCAAGCGGTCAGCGTAGTAAAATACCCCACCAACTTAAACCCGATTGAGGTGGACAGCTTGCATGGCAGCGCACGTATTTCACTTACTGACCGCGTCAAGTTTGCTTTTAATTACACGCAAGATACTTGGTCTGGCGCAACACCACTATCAACAGCGCCTGCGCTTGCTCTTGGCAATCGGCCTCATTTTAACGGGACAACTATCACAGGAGCCTCTCCCTATGCCCAAGAATTACTACAATCATATTTTGATCAACAGCTAAACCCGTTGCAAATAAAGGGTATTGATCCTAATACAGGGAATTATGTCTACAGTCCCGCCACTAGTAGTAGACTTGTACACACACTGGCGGCTGCTTCGCCGGAGACGCGCAAGCAGGGCGATTTCAAGCTCAGCTATGAATGGGATGAAGCGGCGTTGGAAGTGGGCGGCGGCATTTCCATTGAAAACGACTTTGAATCCCGCTTTGCCAGCTTGGGTGGGCGCATGGATTTCAACGGCAAGCAGACGACAGCTAATGCAAACATCAGTTATACCGACAGCGACATTACTGTCACACTTGATCCTGAATCGTTTCCATTTATTGATCGGGAAAATTACAATGATAAAATCGATCTGTCCTACGACAGCAAAAGTAAGCCTATCGGTGGTCAACTGCTCGACAAGCGTCAAGACTGGAGCGCCCAACTTGGCCTGACCCAGATTCTCAACCAGGGCGCGCTGCTTAATCTGGGCGTAAACTACACCCGCAGCACGGGATTTTTGGCAAATCCATATAAATTGGTAACAGTGGTATATCTTAATCCCTTGCTATCCCAACTGACTACGGCAGAGCCTTTACAAGAACCGATAGTTGGTATTGCCAATAGCCGTATGGAAGTGCGCCCCGACGAGCGTAATCAGTTTAACTGGAATGCAGGTTACGTCCAGTACATTGAGCCTCTGGACGCGGCACTGCATTTTGATTACCACTTCACCCATGACGACTGGGACATTAACGCCCATACCTTTGAGGCGGACTGGGTGCAACCTTTGGGAGCAGGCTGGACGGTCACGCCCCGTGTGCGTTACTACTCGCAGTCCAACGCGGACTTTTACACCCCCTATGTACAGACTGTAGAAGTGCTCGATGATGAAACGGGGCTGCCAGTTGCTTCCAAACTAAACCGCTCAATACCTACCAATTATTCCAGTGATCATCGGTTATCTGGCTTTGGCACATTAAGCGGCGGGGTGACTGTTAACAAACAATTTACCAAAGGCATTCAACTGGAAGCGGGCATTGAATATTACAGCCATGCCGGTAATTTGAAGCTGGGCGGCGGAGGTGAACAGGATTTCGCCGATTATGACTATTTTTCCGCTAATGCCGCGCTAAAAGTCAATTTATCGGCTGTAGGTTCTGGCGGAGGTAGCAGTCATAATGGATATTCTGGTCATGAACATCATCACTCATCTAATGCCCCTGCGGGGGTTATGTATGACCACAGTTTGGATAAATCTGGAGATATCATGTTTGGCTACCGCTTTATGCGTAATGAACAGGCGGGTGACATGCTTAATGGTTCGCAAGTGGTTGATGCCGATACTGTACGCTTTAACGGCTGTGCAGACCAGGAATGCAAAGTCTCACCAGACTATATGGCAATGAATATGCACATGCTGGATCTTATGTACGCCCCCACCGATTGGCTTACATTGATGTTAATGCCGCAGTGGGTGGATATGGAAATGACCATGACCCCATTGTTTGAAACAATCTTGGGAGGACACGCTCATGGCACTGCAGTTCATAGCCACCAGACGGGCGGTATCGGCGATACTGGTCTGTATGCCTTGTTCAAGCTATTTGATAAATCTGACCATCATCTGACTCTCAGCATAGGCGGCACGGCCCCTACTGGTGATGACGAAGTGACACTCAGAATAACTGATACAAATCCCGCACCCAACACACCCATTCACTACGGTATGCAGCTTGGCAGTGGCACTTGGGATTTCAAGCCTAGCCTGACTTACACGGGAAAGCAGGATGCGTTTTCCTGGGGCGCACAAGTGACCGGAACCAGGCGCTTGGAAGGACGAAACGAATCTAACTTTGCTTTTGGTGATATTTTCCAGAGTAGCGTTTGGGGTGGTTACCACTGGACTAACTGGCTGTCTACAACGGTTCGAGGTATTTATACTTGGCAAGATAAAATTCATGGCGAATACCTACCGCTAACATTAAGGCAAGGCACTCCCTATAAACCAACACACATAGGCCCCTTCGATCAACCTGCTAACTACGGCGGTCAGTTTGTTGAGTTGGGCTTGGGTATCAACGTGAGCATACCCAGCGGCGCATTTGCTGGCAACACGCTTAAATTTGAGTGGCTACAACCAGTACATACCGATGTCAACGGCTACCAACTTGACCGCGACGGGGCGTTGTCGTTTACTTGGAGTTATGGGTTTTAACCTTTTCAACTCAAGCCTTACTTTCAACTTTTTGGATTAAGTCACTGAATATGTCCCTGTCAAAAATAGTTCTTGGTATATGCCTCTGTTTAAACCTGTTGTGTGTTGTTGCCTGTGTTCCAGTGCAACCCTGGGAGCGGGGGAACTTAGCTAAGCCGCAAATGGCCTTGGACCCTTATCCTTTGCAAAGCGCTTTACGCGCACATAATTACGGCAGCCGGGAAGCGGCGGCAGGTGGCAACGCGGCGCAAGGGGGTGGTTGTGGGTGTTATTAAAAAATTTAGCGGTAATCCCTGCCGGAATGACGGCATTGGTTTAAGTTTAAAAGCCCTAACCGCCGCCGCCCTCATCCTGCCCGGCCTATTCCATCCCGCAGCGCAAGCCGCCGAGGACGACGAGGTGGATTTCCAATACAGCCATTACCAGGAAGGCAAGCGCGATATTCTGGAAAGCGAGACAACAAGAAAAAACAATGCCAATCCCATCGAAGTGGAAAGCATTCATGGTGGCGCAAAAATTAGCCTGACTGACCGCATCAAGTTTGCCTTTAATTACACCCAAGATACTTGGGGCGGAGCTACTCCAATTGATTCTGGGCCTTTTGTCGCCGGAGCGAATGGTGCTATAAAAACCATAGGAATCGAGGAGATTGACAGTATTGGTGCGGCAAGTCCACTTATTAGCCATCGCGTTTTTTTCGACAAAAACCTGACCCCGTATAAGCAAATCTTAAAAGATGGTCAGTTCATCCACGTACCGGATAAACGCATCGTACACACTCTGGCTATCGCCTCGCCAGAAACTCGTAAGCAAGGCGATTTCAAGCTGGGTTATGAATGGGACAATGCAGCAATAGATATTGGCGGTGGCATTTCCTTGGAAGACGATTATGAGTCCCGTTTCGGCAACCTAAACGGACGGCTGGATTTTAACGAGAAGCAGACTACGGTCAACTTGGGCTTGAGCTATACCAATAGTGATATCGACGCAATTCTGGATCATGACATTGGGTCGTATGGTAATGAGAGTAATTTCAATCAATACATACAAGTTATTGATGAGGAAACCAATACAAAAAAAATAATCGGTAATCGCCAGGATTGGGGGGCTAACCTAGGTTTGACCCAGGTTTTAAATAAGAGCGCCAGCCTTAATGCAGGGATGAGCTACACCCGCAGCACAGGTATGTTGGAAAACCCGTACAAACGGGTGGAATATTTTTTTATCGACCCCGACCAAACACCCAATAGCGAAGGTTTGCTACAGGGTGGTTCAAACGCTTATATCGAACAACGCCCACATGAACGCAACCAATGGAACTGGAATTTAGGGTACAGCCAGTATGTGCAGCCCCTGGATGCCGCGCTGCATGTTAATTATCAATTTTTTCATGACGACTGGGGCATCAACGCCCATACCTTTGAGGGCGATTGGGTGCAACCTTTAGGCGCAGGCTGGACGGTCACGCCCCGCATCCGTTATTACTCGCAGGAAGCGGCGGATTTCTACCAGCCTTATTTTTTCTCTTTCAATAAACGGCCATCCCAGAGAGATGAATTTGATCCTGCCTTGCTTCAGCAGAATTATTCCAGCGACCAACGCTTATCTGGTTTCGGCACGTTAAGCGGCGGCGTGACTGTCGCCAAGCAATTTGCCAAAGGCTTGAGTCTGGAAGCTGGGTTTGAATACTACACTCACCAAGGCGGTTTAAAGATTGGCGGTGGCGGGGAGCAAGATTTTGCCGATTTTGACTATTGGACAGCTAATGCAGCATTAAAAATTAATCTGGCGGCATTGGGGCGAGGCGCTTCGGGCAGTGATGGCGGCAATTTCCATAATCACCATACCAGCCATGCCAATGCCCCTGCTGGAGTAATGGTTGCCCATACCTTGGATAAGGCTGGGGACATCATGCTCGGCTACCGTTATATGTGGAACAACCAAGACGGCAACATGCTTCACCAGGATAGCGCGGTCAGCCTTGCCAATCTGCAAAATAAAGGCTGCTTCAGTGGTCAAGGCCACTTTAATACGTGTTTAGCCGCCCCAAAGAGCATGGCGATGCACATGCATATGTTGGATTTGATGGTTGCGCCCACCGACTGGCTGACCTTGATGTTGATGTCCCAGTTTGTCAATATGGACATGAGCTTGCGCGGGACTCCTGCATTCACTGGTGGTGGTAATCTCGCCCATCACATCGCAAACGGCCACGAGACCGGCGGTATCGGCGACACTGGGATGTACGGCTTGTTCAAGCTGTGGGATAACCCTAGCCATAAGGTTAACCTGGGGCTAGGTTTTAGTGCGCCAACGGGGGATGTCGATATCCAGCTGCGCCGCGCACACCACCAAGACGGCGGTTTTGTCCATTACAACATGCAATTAGGCAGCGGTACCTGGGATTTCAAGCCCAGCCTGACCTACACTGGAAAAGCGGACAAGTTCTCCTGGGGTGCACAGGTAAGCGGGACAAAGCGTATGGAAAGCCGCAACAAATCCGGCTTTGCCTTGGGCGATATGTTCCAGGGGACAGCCTGGGGCGGTTACGACCTGACCAACTGGCTATCGGCCTCCGTGCGTGGCGTATACACTTGGCAAGGCCGAACCAAAGGCGAGTATCCCAGAAATAAGATCGACTTTGTGCCGACCCCTGAAACTGAAGCCTGCCCTAACGAGAGTTTCATAATAGACGACGGCAATGGCAATATCTCCTTCGACCAAGCGGGCTTTAACCAGTGCATTGTGGAAATACGGAACGCGAACAAAGAAGGCTTAAAGTCTGCGATTTATACCGACGATGCCGCTTACCGCTCCAATCCCGCCGACTTGGCCAGCAATTCCGGTGGTCAATATGTGGATTTAGGCTTGGGGCTAAACGTTAACATCCCCGATGGCGCATTCGCGGGCAATCGCCTAGCCTTCGAATGGCTGCAACCCGTTTATACCCGCCAAACGGGCTATCAACTAGACCGCGACGGGGCGTTGTCGTTTACTTGGAGTTATGGGTTTTAACCTTTTCAACTCGATAATTACTTTCAACTTTCTGGATTAAGTCATGTAGGGTGCGTACAACGCACCCTACAAATTTAGCCTGTCGAAAGGCGGCCTGTACTTCGACGACCATCGGAAGTCCCTGTGGGACAAGCTCAGTACGAACGGTTTAAACAGTAAAAGGCAGAATCAATAACAAGGAGCGAAATGAGCCTAAATGAACTAACCATAAAAATACTACTGACCACAACAGTCATTTGGCTAATCGCTTGCACCCCCGTGCAACCCTGGGAGCGTGGCAATTTTGCTAAACCGCAGATGGCTTTAGACCCGTATCCGCTGCAAAGTGCATTACGGGCACATAACTACGGCAGCCGTGAAGCGGCGGCGGGCGGCAATGCGGCGCAAGGGGGTGGTTGTGGGTGTTATTAAGCGCATCAAACCCAATGCTGTAACCCCCTTCTCCTTAATGTACCCAAAGGGCGTAAAGGAGAAGGCTGGGATGAGGGGGGGTAAAAGCCTCCCTCACCCTAGACCTCTCCCAAAGGGAGAGAGAACTGTTCGTTTTTCTCCAACAGAAGTCGGCGTTTTTAAGGCCCACTTATCCCTTCGCGTATTAACCGCCGCCGCCCTGATCTTACCCGGTCTGCTGCAACCCCCTGCTCAGGCTGCCGATGATGACGAAGTGGCTTTCCAATATAGCCACTACCAGGAAGGCAGACGTGAGATGTTTGGTTCGGTCAGCCAATTCAATCCGATTGAAGTGGAAAGTGTGCATGGCGGTGGTAAATTCACCTTAACCGACCGAGTCAAGTTTGCTTTTAATTACACCCAAGATACGTGGGGCGGGGCGACACCTATTGCCACCTTGCCGCAAGCGTTTAACGGTAATCATGATGTGATTGATTACTCAATTAGCCCCGATACTAAAGTGGGGGCATCACCTTATTTGTCACCAGGTTCTGTATTATTTGACAAAAACCTTCATCCTGTTCAACGGATAAACGACCCGAATGGCATTGGCGAGTTTAACGGTGCATTCTTCCGAAGAAACAATCAACTAGTCCATACTTTGTCGATGGCTTCGCCAGAAGTCAGGAAACAAGGCGATTTTAAACTGGGTTACGAATGGGACGAATCTGCCCTGGATATTGGTGGTGGGGTTTCGATTGAAGACGATTATGAGTCCCGGTTTGGCAATATCAATACACGCTGGGATTTTAACCAGAAACAAACGACCTTGAATGTGGGCTTAAGTTATACCCATAGCAGCATCCATAGCATTCTCGATCATGATGCCTGGCCGTATTTTCACAAGGACGAAAAGTACGACAATCTGACAATTTTAGAAGAGAACGGCGGCACTCATTTGATTTCAGGAACAAAGCAAGATTGGTCGGCACAAATGGGGTTAACGCAAGTCCTCAATAAAAACGCGGTGTTGGAAGCCAGTTTGGGTTACACCCGCAGCGCCGGTTATATGGAGAACCCTTACAAGGCGGTTAATGTCGCTTTTATTGACCCCACCGCGCAAGACCCTAATTCTTCTTGTCCCGAAGCGGCTATTGATTTGGTTTGCGGCAATATAAACGCAGTAATGGAACAACGCCCTGATGAGCGCAACCAGTGGTTGGGTGGGCTACGTTATGTGCAGCATATTGAACCCTTGGATGCCGCCACGCACTTGGGTTACCGGGTATTTAGCGACGATTGGGGCATTACCTCGCATACCTTAGATGCCGATTGGGTGCAACCGATGGGGCAGGGTTGGACAATTACGCCACGGGTTCGTTACTATTCACAAGATGCCGCCGACTTTTACACGCCCTACCTCTTTTCCCCTCAAGGGGAACACAGCAATGTCATTGACGACAAAGGCAGGCAGGTCATGCTCGACAACGACAGTTTCGACCCTGAAAAAGCTCCGCACTATTTTTTCGACCCTAATACAGGGCAGTATTTTGACGAACAAAATAATGACGTTACGGATGCCGCCAATAATGGCGAGTTGACATTGTTCAACCAAACCCAACTATTTGACAGGAAAAAACTGCCCCAACATTTCAGCAGTGACCATCGCCTATCCGGCTATGGCGCATTAAGCGGCGGCGTTACCTTAAGCAAACAGTTTGCCAAAGGCATCTCATTAGATTTGGATTTTGAATATTACACCCACCAAGGTTCGTTGAAAATCGGCGGCGGTGGTGAAGGCAGTTTTGCCGATTTCGATTATTGGACAGTTAACGCAGCACTGAAAGTCGATCTGGCTGCCTTAGCGTTCAGTAGTGGACACAAGCAGCCGCATCAGGCACACCATCACCCAGGACATGCGCCAGCCGGCGTTATGTTCGACCACATGCTGCCCAAGGCTGGCGACATGATGGTGGGTTACCGTTACCAATGGAGCAGCCAAGGCGGTGCTATGTTAAATGGCCTTAATGCGGTTGATAATCCCTCTATCATTGCTGGCGGTTGTTCGGGCAATCCCTGTTATATGACACCAGATAGCATGGCGATGCACATGCACATGCTGGATTTGATGGTCGCCCCCACCGACTGGTTAACGTTGATGTTAATGCCGCAATTCATGGATATGAACATGTCTTTGCGCGGACTCTCGACCGAAGTTATTAATTTAGGCAACCTCAATGGACACTACGGCCATCATGTACAGAACGGCCATGAGACGGGTGGTATTGGTGATTTAGGCATGTATGCGCTATTTAAAGTGTTGGATGGCAATAGCCATCATCTGCAGGTAACGGCTGGGTTTAGTGCGCCTACTGGTGATGTGGATATCCAAATGCGCCGTAATCACCAAACCGACGGTGGTTTTATCCATTACGGTATGCAGCTGGGTAGCGGCACGTGGGATTTTAAGCCCAGCATTACTTACAGTGGGCAAATCGAGCAAGTTTCCTGGGGCGCACAAGCCAGCGGTACGTTACGGATGGAAGACCAGAACAAATCCGGTTATAAGCTGGGCGATATTTTCCAGGCTACCGCGTGGGGCGGTTACAACTTGACACCGTGGCTTACCGCTTCCGTGCGCGGTGTGTACACCACACAAGGCGGGATTGAGGGTGAATACCCTGGCGCACATTCCGATTCAGCCAATCTTTTTATTAACGCCGACGGCAGTCCGACCAGCATCCTAAAATTTGGCCCGATGGATTACTCACAAAACTACGGTGGCAAATACGGGGATGTCGGCTTTGGCCTGAGCGCGTCCGTACCATCTGGGAACTTTGCTGGCAACGGTGTGAGCGTGGAATGGTTGCAACCCGTGTACACCAATGTCAATGGTTACCAGCTTGGCCGTGACGGGACGCTATCGTTTACCTGGAGCTATGGGTTTTAGGTGTCAAAGGCTGTCATGCTGGGGTTTATTAATTTTGGTAGTGGGTGGGGCGACAAACCTTACCCTCTGCACCCACGGGGCATAAAGGGCATAAAAGGTTTGTCGCTCCAAAATACACGTGAAGCATAGGCATATTAAGTCGACAAGTTCATCAAAAAATACAGATTTAACCCACTACTGTTAATTTTTTTCGGCTTTTGGAAGCTACATTACGCAACATGCCGGCTGGGAAAGGTGGAAAAAAAGATAGTTTTGGGCGGTTACTGATAACTGAAAGTGATTGTCACAAAAGGTATTGTTTGGATGCAGCCCCAGCTTGTTCTTTAACTAACTTTGGCACTAGATAGCCTGGCAGTGTATTTTGCACTTGCTCGACCAGTATCTTCGCCTCAATTTCGGATACTTCAAAATGCCCTGTTCCCGTGGCCTTATCCAATAAATGTAGGTAGTAGGGGATGATGCCAACAGCTAATAGTTTTTCGCTCAGATCGCATAGTATTGCCGCATTGTCATTAACGCCTTTAAGTAACACGGATTGATTGAATAGGGTAATGCCGCTATTTTTTAGTAAGTTGCATGCAGTAATGACCCGTCCGTTTATCTCGTTAGCGTGGTTAGAATGGACGACGAGAATCATTTGTTTGCTGCAATTTGCCAAGATTTTGACCAATTCGTCAGTCACTCGTGCTGGCAAAACGATGGGTAGACGGCTGTGTATCCTGATTCGTTTGATATGGCCTATGGCTTCTATTTGCCGAATAAGGCTAGCTAACCGCGCATCGCTTAATAGCAAAGGATCGCCACCACTTAAGATAATTTCGGTAATTGTCGGATCGGATGTGATGTATTCGATAGCGCCGCTTTCCTGTTGTTTACTGAGTTGCAGGTCGTTATAAGGGAAGTTCCGGCGAAAACAATACCGACAATTAATGGCGCAACTGCCGGTGTTGATTAATAAAACCCGTCCCTGATATTTATGTAACACGCCAGGTTGCACGGCAGCTTGAATGTCGCCGACTGGGTCAAGGCTAAAGTTAGTGTAATCGACGAGTTCATCACGAATAGGCAACACCTGCCGCAATAAAGGGTCGTCAGGATTGCCTTTTTGCATGCTCGCGGCAAAACTCAGGGGAACTCGCATGGCAAATTGTTTGCTGGCGGCTTGTGAAATAGCTAATTCGTTAAGGGATAATTCCAGATACTCGCATAAATCTTCAATGGTGGTGAAGGCTTCGGACAGTTGTAGTTGCCAGTTAAGGGCGAAATGGTGCGTTTCGGACAGTTGCTCTGGCATGTTGGGTGTATTTAGGTTTCTTGCAATCAAAGCGTCTATTATATAATGCTGCGATTTAGTTTATTGATTCGATTAGAGGATAGAATGGCTGTTTATAGCACTAGTGAGTTTAAAGCCGGATTAAAGGTCATGTTGGACAACGATCCGTGTGCGATTATTGAAAATGAGTTCGTCAAGCCGGGCAAAGGCCAAGCGTTCAATCGGGTCAAGATCAGGAACCTCAAGACAGGTCGCGTTATCGAACGCACGTTTAAGTCTGGCGAATCGTTGGAAGGCGCGGATGTGGTCGATGTCGATATGCAGTACCTGTATAACGATGGCGAATATCGGCATTTTATGAAGCCTGATACGTTTGAGCAGTATCAAGCCGATGACAAAATTGTCGGGGATGCAAGTAAGTGGCTGAAAGACCAGGATTCTTGCACAATCACGCTGTGGAACGATGCACCATTGGCGGTTACCCCTGCCAATTTTGTTGAGTTAGCCATTGTCGAAACCGATCCAGGCGTTCGTGGCGATACCTCTGGCGGCGGCGGCAAGCCAGCCAAATTGGATACTGGCGCTACGGTTAGGGTGCCTTTGTTTGTCCAGATTGGGGAAATCATCAAAGTTGATACCCGCACAGGTGAATATATCTCGCGCGTAAAAGAATAACTATTTTCAGATGGACTGTCAGGATAGGGATTGAGCGGACTAAAAGCGGACTGGCAGCCTACGTGTTCCCTGGATCTGCTGCGCTTGAGGGCGCAAACACTCCAGAAAATACGCCAGTTTTTTGCAGACAGGGCTGTCCTGGAAGTGGAAACGCCTTTGCTGGGCAGTGCAATTGGCACTGATCCACAACTGGATTTTTTCACGACTGCATATCATTGGTCGCCAAGGCAACAAACGTTGTTTTTGCAGACTTCCCCAGAATTTGCCATGAAACGCCTGCTAGCAGCGGGTAGCGGCTCCATTTACCAAGTCTGTAAGGCATTCAGGAACGGGGAGTCAGGGCGGTTTCATAACCCTGAATTTACCCTTTTAGAATGGTATCGCGTCGGCTACAACCTGTCGCAACTGATGGGCGAAGTGGATGAGCTGATTGCTTTGCTGTTTGAAGGCAATGTGTTGCAAGCGACTCAAAGAGTCAGCTATCAAAGCCTTTTTCAGCAATACACTAGCTTGAATCCCTTGGTGTTTTCCTACCAAGAATACTCTGCCTATGCTCAAGGTATCGGATTGGTCGATGCAGCATCCATCTGTGGTCAAGACCATACGATGTGGCTGGATTTTATTTTCAGCCATCAAATTCAACCCTACATAGGAAATAATAAGCTGTGTATGGTGTATGGTTATCCTGCTTGTATGCCATCATTGGCTAGGATTAATGAAAACAATGCCGCAATTACTGATAGAGTTGAGTTGTTCATCAATGGCGTTGAGTTAGGGAATGGCTATTTTGAGCTTTCTGATGCAAAGGAGCAGGAACAACGGTTTGATAGCGAGATTGCCGTCAGGGAAAGCACAAAACGCCCCGCTGTAATCAAGGATGAACGGTTGTTGGCGGCATTAGGCGTGGGTTTGCCAGACTGTTCTGGCATTGCCATTGGGCTGGACAGAATCCTGATGTTGCTGTCGAATAGCCCCGTTATCGACGATGTTTTGGCTTTTTCCATAAGCAAGGCTTAAGCTGATTTAAGTTTTACTGTATTATAATCACCTAGTCTCTATAGTGGGCAATGACGTTCCTTTAGGTTTAAATGAAATTACACATACTTGCACGTTTTTTACTGATAGGCCTACTGCTTGTTTCCCAGTCGGTCAAAAGCGACGAAGAATTCATTGTCAGCGACATTCAAGTAAAGGGATTGCAGCGCATTTCTGAGGGTACGGTATTCAACTATCTCCCCGTCAATGTTGGAGAGCGGTTTTCCCTAAGCAATGTCGGGCCTGCGATCAAGGCCTTATTCAAGACCGGTTTTTTTAAGGATGTCTCCCTGGAAAGGGAAGGCTCGGCGCTGATAGTCAATGTGGTAGAGCGCCCGTCAATAGCAAAAATCATTTTTGAAGGCAACAAAGACCTCAGCAAAGAGGACTTGACTAAAGCGCTAGACAAGATCGGTTTGTCTGAAGGCAAGATATTTGACCGCTCCGTGTTGGACAAAGTCGAGCTGGAGTTAAAGCGCCAATACCTCAGTCACGGCAAATACAGCTTGAAAATCAAGACTGATGTAGCCGATTTGACCCGTAATCGGGTCGGTATCCGTATTAACATTTCTGAAGGTCGAGTCACTAAAATCAAGGAAATCAATATTGTCGGCAACAAAACCTTCGATGATGCAACCTTGTTGAAAAAACTGGAGCTGAACACCACCAATCTACTGTCTTTCTACAGCAAAGACGACCAGTATTCCAAGCAGAAGTTACAAGCTGACTTGGAAACATTACGGTCTTATTACCTGGATAGGGGTTATATCAACTTCGCCATTGAATCCACCCAGGTCGCCATTACACCCGATAAAAAAGATATTTATGTCACCATCAACGTCAAGGAAGGTGCGGTTTACGCACTGGAAAAAGTCAAGTTGACTGGAAATCTAGTCGTTAAACCAGATGAGCTTATTAAGCTGATGACAGTAGGCCCTGGAGAAACTTTCTCCAGAAAAAATGCCACAGAAACCTCCAAAGCCATACAGGATCGCTTGGGTGACGAGGGTTATGCGTTTGCCAACGTCAATATGGTGCCAGAAATCCACGAGGCCAACAAAACCGTGGACATGGCTTTTTTCGTCGACCCCGGCAAGCGTGCGTATGTACGTCGGATCAATTATAGCGGCAACACTAAAACCCGTGATGAAGTGCTGCGCCGCGAAATGCGCCAAATGGAATCCAGTTGGGCATCCAGTTCAAAAATTGAGCGGTCAAAAACACGGCTTGAACGGTTGGGTTACTTTGAGTCAGTCAACGTTGAAACCCCGCCCGTTCCAGGTACCGCTGACCAGATTGATGTCAATTACTCGGT
>JABFSV010000260.1 GCA_013140405.1 Methyloglobulus sp.
CTACGGTATCGGATCATAAGTGCACAGGTTTTGAGGGTCATGACTCATTTTTCGTGCACTATTATACCTTGGATAGGGTGTATATTAATACAATATCAATGGGTTACATTTACTAAGCAGACTCTATATAGCTTGTGTGGCATACTCGTTAAACACCGCTGTTGTTGCAGCCTCAGCGGTATTTTTGTTCGGTCTCTTTGGCGGATGGAAATTCTATCATTATGTACGGGAGTAATGAGCCGGACTGGCATTCTTTATTTGGAAGACGATACCAGCCAAGGTTCTTCCCGTACCTTACGCATGGCTTGGGCGCGACGCACCAGCTTCATTTTGGTCAAGATACTATGAACATGATGCTTAATAGTGGCAACACTTAACACGAGCTCGCGGGCAATTTCCTTATTGGAATAGCCATGTCCGATAAGCTTTAGCACGTCACTTTCCCGCCGAGTCAGCGTGTAATCCTGTGCCGTTTCAAATGATGGCAGATCAGCGCGAAATAGAGCCTTAAGGAGTTCTTTAGTTATTTCCGCCGGACAGGTAAGTCGGCCGTTTATAATATCCAACAACGATTTACAAAGCGTATCTACATTAGCATCCCGAGCGACATAGCCGCTAAAACCACACTTTCCACAGTGAATGACCTCCTGACGCTTTTCCTCTAAACCTAGCGCAACCATGACTAACTCTGGATATTCTTGTGCTATTAATCGGGTGTCATATAAATCGATACCCTGTGTTACATCAACTAGGATCAAATCCGGGGTGAAATTGGATAGTGATTCACGTAATGAAGCCAATTCACTGACAATAGCGCAGATAGAGATATCGGAACGTCGGCTAAAGCAAGACTTAAGCCCATCGCCTAGTATTCTGACTGGAGTCAACACAATGATTTCCATAAGTCACCTCATAAAAGTATGAGTAATTCATGGAGTTATAGAATATTTCAGTTCACTGCGATTAGGTATGGCTTTGATATATATTTTTAAAAAGAACTTTGTAATAGTCTTTTTAGGATAAATTTAAGATTATTCAATAGCTAATATCAAAATTGCCTTGTTGTGCCAAATTTCTTTGTAATCGTAGCATACACAAATAACTCCTTTTTTATCGTTATAAATTTTTTTCTTACTTATCAAAAAGGTTCTTTTAAGGTTCTCTTGCAGAGATCCTTAAGCTCAATTATTCAAGGGAATAAGGTATTGATTGTTGATTGGTTTTGTTTACCTCACACCTTTTTACATATTCCCCTTTTGCCTATATTATTCTGGGTGTGTTTTGGAATGACTAGTAGTAATCGTCTTTGATTATCAGACACTTCTTCTCAGCCGTCAAGTACATCATAATGGTAATTTTTCACATTTTCATCCTCCTTGGTGAGGGTATGTAAACAGTTAAGAGTCTTTTTTTTGTGGCTATATCAAAACCATACAAAGTTGGCTTTGTATATAAACAGTTAAGAAATGATGTAGGTGAGCATGGTGGAAAATAGACAGATGTCCTGGACTTTTTTACCGCCGATTGGGTAGCCATTTTAAAACAAGATCTTATTCATCTTTCATTTAAGAGTGACTGTTTGTTCAGTGGATATCAATACAAGCTACCTACATTGCACAAATTGTAAGCTATCAAAACCGGTAATTTCAATTGACTTGAATGTCTGAAATGTTTAGGATTTTTCATTGTCAATTTAAGAAAATTTGATAATTTTGACTGTCTGGAGTTAAGAAATATTGGCTAATTGCTCGTTACACCCTTAAGCAGTGTTAGCTTCTATTTTTCTTAGTTTGATGGAAAAGTCATGAGATTTTTAGCTTCCGACAAACAAGCTGGTTTAATAACATTGAGGAGACCACAAATGCTTAAATTAAAAAAATATTTTCTACAGCTCCTTTTTTTAATTTTTACCTATGGTTACATTGGTAACACCAAAGCGGAATCAAAAATATCATTTGGAAAAATCAAAGAGTGCTTAAACATTTATCGTAAAGCGGTCGATGTTTCACCAGATTCTTCTCTTGAGTTTTGCGGAAGTTTTGCTGATATTAAGAACAAAGATGAAATTTTACAATGCATAAAAATATTTAAAGAAAGTGGCGTAACTTCAAACGTGGCTTTTGAATTTTGTACTAAGACGTTTCAACCAGACCAGACTAGATCGGATCACTAAAATATTCTTTTTAAAAAGAACTGGGATCATACAGAAATTAAATTTATTTGAAAAACTAAAGTTCAAATTCCTGAAAATCTATTTTGTGTAATTCATAGGTATAATTTTATACAGACAAACCCTTAATGATCAGATTCCTAAAATTCGAGATCCGAAGGATAAATGTCTGCTAAGTGGCATTGTTTGCTACTTTTCGAACTTCCGTTAAGGGTCGGAATTTCACGTTCACTTTTATCAAAAATTGAATTTATTGAATGGCCGGTATGGAGGATGCTAGAAAACACCAGTTCAAAGAATATTGAAATAGCCAATTTCCTAGTGACGTTTCCCAACAGAACAAGGAAATTCAATTGCAGCATTAATTATTGAAAAATTCAATTGTAGTTGTACAATTGTCCAAATGAATATTGTCGCAGATACCAATATATTTTTGGCCGTTGCCCTTAATGAGCCAGAAAAGGATTCCATCATCCAGCTCACTACGGGTATGGTCACCATCGCCCCCGAGATCCTTCCCTATGAGATCGGTAATGCCTTAACCGCCATGGTAAAGAGAAAACAAATTACCCCTAATGAAGCCATGTCGGCGCTTAGTATTGCTAACAAAATTCCTGTAAGGTTGGCACAGGTCGATATTCCACAGGCCTTAAAATTAGCATTGGATTTTAATATCTATGCTTATGATGCCTATTTTTTGCATTGTGCAAAATCATCATCGTGTCCACTCATTACCTTGGACAATCGCATGAAACAAGTGGCGATTAAGCTCAACATTGAATTATTGGAGTAACCCGAAATGAAAATATTTACTTATTCAGAAGCCCGCCAAAATTTGGCTAAATTATTGCTGATGGCCCAGGATGAAGAAATAGAAATCCGCAGGAAGGATGGCTCTATATTCTCCCTGACTGCAAAAAAGAGCCAGAAGAAGTCCCCCTTTGATATTGCTGGAATAAACACGAAAGCAACAACCCAAGATATTTTAGATGCCGTCATGGAATCAAGAATGAGGTAGCGCTTATATTCGTTACCTTTAAAAAGTAAATATTATTTAATTATCAATGTCTTAAGATGTTTCTCCAAAGCCGACTGTGGCTCATATCAACCAATTTTGTTAGATCGGCCAATTACAGTCCATCGTGATTCTCAAAACCAGCTCCACCATTTTATGGAAGCAGACATTCATTAAATGGGGTTTCGCGCTTATACGCAAACAATAATATCAGTAGAAATTATTGTTCATGGCTATATACAAAGTACAGGTTTGTTAAACCAATGTGCTGTAATTTGAAAGTTTTGGCTGAATAAATCCTTCACAACCTGCAACTTGTATATAGCCATGTTATTGTTTGCGTATAAGCGCATAAACCATCACAAGTAATAATGCCTTGACTTGTCTTACGTACAATCCAAATTTCTTGTATAGTGACAAACAGCGCATTTATTGATTCTTATCTGGAGGCTGATTATGAAATCTTCAACTTTTTACCTTTCCACTTTCCTTGTTTTGAGCTTTTTTTCAATCCCTAGCTGGGCGCTCGACCAAGGATTGGATACCTGTATCAATTCGGCTAAGCAATCAAAGCCTGGGTATATTATAAAACTTGAAAAACTGAATATGGCCGGTAAAGCGGTTTATGAAATTGAGATTGCGGATGTCAATCGCGGCGAATGGGAGTTCTTGTGTGAGGCGGATACCGGCAAAATTATTGAGAAGGAATCCGAAGTCACGGACGCTAAGAGTCCAGCATTCAAGAAAAATATGAAAGTGTCTGA
>JABFSV010000276.1 GCA_013140405.1 Methyloglobulus sp.
GATACACGGCAATGGTGCTATCCTGGCGGCATTACAAACTGCAACGGGAGTCAGTCCGACGATTATCGGCAAACCTGAACCTATCATGTACCAACAGGCGATTGCTAGCCTGGGCGCTGATCTTGCTGAAACCATCGCGATTGGCGATAAACTGGAAACAGACATTTTAGGCGCGGTACGTACCGGCATACGCAGCCTGATGGTATTGACTGGGGTATCGACAGAAGCTGACCTGAAAACATCGGAATACCAGCCTACCTGGGTTATGCAAGATATTCGTACTGTGACGGAAGCATTGAAAACGCTGAAATAAAAGAAAACAGGCTACGCACAGTAACCTACTGGCCTCCGACCTAACAAGCTAGCTGTGCTTGTCGAATAGTATGACATTATGGCAATTGTCCCCATTTTTCATTGGGAAATTCTGAATAGATGCCATGAACAAAGCTATTTCAGCGTAAGGAAACTCTGAACAAGTCATTCGACAAGCTCTCGGCAACTGCTCCATGCGTCGCCTAAAGCGCCTACTGTTGGTGTCCTACCTCCTGCATCCATGCAGTCGAGGACGAACGGTAAGGTGTTGATTCCATTCGTGGTGAGCTTGCACCACAGGCACTTCCTTTGGTCGTCGAACCATGAATGAGATCAACTTGTTCAGAGATTCCGTAACTACATTTTTTTACGGGCAACGATAACGCCATCTCGGGTTGGGTTGATGTAGGCATCAAAATCAGGGTCGGTGAAGATTTGTTTGTTGTGTTCTTTAATGGCTTCTGTCCAGCCGGGTACGACATCTTCGTATTCGGTTAGGGCTACGCGACCATGCCATAACACGTTGTCGGCAATGTAAAAGCCTCCTGGGCGGATGCGGTCTTTTGCCATTTGCCAGATTTCAGGGTAATCACCTTTATCAACATCGTTATAACAAATGTCGAATAATCCATCAGTTTGTGCAAAGATAGATTGTGCCATTCCGGTATGAAAATCGACCCTGTCCCATAAATCAGCAGTGCTGAGGAATCGTTCGGCTTTTTCCTTGTTAAGCGGATCACCGTCGCTGCATATTACTTTACCGTGTTCGCCTACTGCTTTGGCAAACCAATAGGCGGAGTATCCATAGCCGCTGCCAAATTCAAAAATTCGCTTGGCATCAATGGATTTTGCCAGTGTTTCAAGGAAAGCGCCGACTAGGCGATCAACAATGGGGAAGTTGCGTTCCCTCGCCAATTCTTCCATAGCCAGTAATGCAGGATGGTCAGTCTTGCTCAGCAATCCACGCATATAAGTTTCAATGGCAGGATCGACTGGATTCAACAAAGTTGGGTTAAGCACGGTAGGCGAGTAAATTTTTGTCATTTTGGTATTCCAGTTAGTTGGTAGATGCCAAAGTATCAAGCGGGTAAAGATTGTTATAATGATATAGAGAGGTTATTTTTTCCAAAAGTTTCAAATTATTCGTTTGGCAACAAAATTAAGGAGCGCGCTTGACAGAAGTACAGGATATAACAAGCCCGATGACGGCATCGGAACGCAGGGCAACCTGGTCTTTAGCCAGTATATATGCCTTGCGGATGCTGGGTTTGTTTTTGATTATGCCCGTCATGTCGCTATTTGCAGAGCAGATGGAAGGCGCTACGCCATCAATGATAGGCTTGGCTATCGGCATTTATGGCATGAGCCAAGCGGTGCTGCAAATTCCTTTTGGCTTGGTATCAGACCGGGTTGGCCGGAAGAAAATCATTGTGTTCGGCTTGCTGCTGTTTTGCTTGGGTAGTGTGATTGCAGCCTTATCTACCAGCATCTACGGCATAGTGCTAGGCCGTGCAGTGCAAGGTTCCGGCGCAATTGCAGCCCCAGTGATGGCGTTGCTGGCTGACCTCACTCAGGAAGTCCATCGTACCAAAGCCATGGCTTTAATTGGTGCGAGCATTGGCGTTTCGTTTGGTGTGGCAATTGCGGCAGGGCCTGTTCTTGCTGGCTTTATCGGTATTCATGGGATTTTTTGGATGATAGCCGTGCTGGCGTTATTGGCTATTTTGGTGATTATCTTCTTGGTGCCGCAACCGCAAAAATCGACAAAACATCGGGATGCTGAATTAGTCCCCGCAACATTTATGCAAGTGCTAAAAAATGTTGAGTTATTTCGATTGAACTACGGCATTTTTATCTTACATGCGATATTGACGGCGAGTTTCGTCGTGGTGCCTTTATTGATGCGTGATGCAGGGTTGTTGCCAGCCGAACACTGGAAAGCCTACTTGCCTGTCTTTGTCACTTCTTTTGCCGCTATTATCCCATTTGTGATCCTTGCGGAAAAAAAACGAAAATTGAAACCTGTATTTTTGGGTGCGATCATTGTATTAGTGTTGTCCGACATCGGCTTGATGCAGTTCAGCACGACATTAGTTGGGGTGATAGGCTTTCTTTGGTTGTTTTTTTGCGGCTTTAATTTGTTGGAAGCCACCTTACCGTCGTTGATCTCCAAAACTGCGCCCGGTGATATGCGCGGTACGGCGATGGGGATATATTCCACCTGCCAGTTTTTGGGTGCAGGTATTGGCGGCAGTTTAGGCGGTTGGTGTTATGGGCAATATGGCGCTTCGGCAGTATTCTTGCTTTGCGCCTTAGCGGCTTTTAGTTGGTTGCTGCTGTCGTTTAGCATGAAGCCGCCGCGCTATTGGGCAAATCTATTGATTTCGCTGCAATCCATCACTGGAACACAGGCGGATGGATTTGCCTCTGAAATGCTTAAACTTCCCGGTGTTGAAGATGTCACCCTGCATTATCAGGAAGGTGTGGCGTATTTAAAAGTAGACAATCAACAGTTGGACAGACAAAAACTACAGTCTGTGATTACAAAATATACCCAAAATTGATGAGGGTAGGGGGATTGCTTGATAATTCGTCACGCATAGCCGTCAATGTACAAATGAGGAGAAAATATGCTAAATAAAGTGACTTTAATAGGAAATCTTGGTGCCGATCCTGAAATTCGGCTTATGCCAAGTGGTGGTTCTGTCGCCAATATTAGGTTAGCCACGACCAGGCGTTGGAAGGATAAACAAAGTGGGGAGCGAAAAGAAGCGACGGAATGGCATCGGGTGATTTTTTTCAACCGCTTGGCTGAGATCGCTGGGGAATATTTGAAGAAAGGTAGCCAAATCTACGTGGAAGGCCGTTTGCAAACCCGCAAATGGCAGGGACAAGATGGACAAGACCATTACACGACAGAAATTCTGGGTGAAGAGATGCAAATGCTAGGTAGCCGCAGCGGTGGCACTGGACATTTTGGCGATGAACAAGCGGCAAGCAACCGCCCATCTTCGCCTATGCCGACGACTCGGCAAACACCAACGCCACAAAACAATTCAAATGCTATGCCAACACCGCCACTACCGGATTATGATGATTTTGACGACGATATTCCCTTTTAAATATTGTAAACTGCGCTTCAATTTCACCGACTATTAAAAGTAATCATTCCTTTTCTACAAAACATCCTCAACATATAGCTGGACAAAATAATGGTTGTCCAGCTATGCCTGCCCCTTATGCTGGCATTATTTTTACAGATATAAGCAGTACAGTCCCCTATCTCAGTTACTTTGTTTGAATCTTAAGTCGATGTGAGATGTATGTCTGCAACGTCAGCCAATAGGGTTTTTTAGAACCAAAATACCTTGTATGGCTTGGATAAATTGAATATAACCTATTGTATTATAAATTATTATGTTGTATATGTTTCGAATGGTTAACACGTTTACTAACCCCGCTCATGATTGCATGGGTACGAGTAAAGTCAGGTAATTTGGTGTGTGATGAAAATTCAAAAACTTATTTTGTCTAAGTTTTGTATAAATATTGTTTGACAAACGAAACTCATATTGATAAATTAAAGACTGATTCGAATTTAGTGTTACATCAGGAAATTTATAAAA
>JABFSV010000495.1 GCA_013140405.1 Methyloglobulus sp.
ACATAGATGTAAACTTATGAAAAAGTTAAATACTTTGAAAATAATGCTGGGAATTATATCTCATTTTAAGAGTTCAGTTTATTAAATCAAGATAGTGGTAACGGTTTTAATCAAGGATTCCTCGATTTATTTGGTTAATTCTTAAATAATTCGACCATAGATTTTTTTCGAAAAAAAAGCGCATTAATGTAATGCGCTAATAACTGTAAAAATTTATAGTCATTTATGGTGGAACAATCAACGTAATTTGCAATAAACAGGCTGAGAAACGCCATAGCAACCATTTGAACTGGTAGTTCTGACAACGCCTGCGGAATCCGTCCACCAGTATTTGTGTCGCCAACCACCAACACCGCAGGTGTCATCAGATGAATTCGTTCCTGAGTAGAACACAAAGCCGCCTTGATACATCGATACGGCTGGATTGTCAGAAAATGTCATATAAGGAACTTTGTTATAAATTCGATAGCCCACGTTCCAATTTGAAGCCAAGACTGGTACGGGTTCAATCGAGTTATAAGCAATTCCATATTCATACTGATTTATGGGGCGGCCAGGAATTGTCGCATTGTTTGCGACAGTCATTTGACTTAAATTTCCGCAAACAAACCATGGTGCAGCTTGGAGTTGCATTGAAGAAAGGATTAAGCCAATAGCAGTAAAATTTTTTAAATGTTTCATAGTAGGCTCCTAAGTAAGCGCTTGAAAGAAAATAAGTAAGAAGCCGATAAAAAGGCGGTTAAAACTATCCACTACCTATCGGCAATTCAAATGCTACGCATATAAGTAGTTTTAATCTGTCTAAAAGCTAACAACTGAACTTGGTGTTTTTCCACAAGTAAAGTAACCGTTTTGTGATAGATTTTGGCAGGTTAAGTGCCAAAAAACGAACCCCGTTTTTTAACCGGAAACTTTGTCCATTAAAGTATAATAAAGTCATTTATCAGTCTTTTTGATGTCCTATCACGATTTAATAAAACAGCTCACCCAGCAAATCCCTTTTTGTTTAAACCAAGATAGGCACACTAATAAACGGCAACTGGATCGTCTACGTAGCGAGTTCCTGAACGGCAAGAATCCCGCCGATCAGTTGGCCGCTTTGGTCGGACGGATTGAGAGTTCAGTCGCCAAGCGCAATAAGCGGTTGGCGAGCATTCCGGCTTTAACTTTTCCCGACTTGCCAGTCACGGGCAAGAAAGACGAGATTGCTGAACTGATAAAAAACCATCAAGTGGTTATCGTTTGCGGGGAGACAGGCTCGGGCAAGACCACGCAATTGCCCAAAATTTGTTTGTCTATCGGGCGTGGCACGGCAGGTTTCATCGGTCATACCCAACCCCGCCGTATTGCCGCCCGAACGGTCGCTGACCGGATTGCCGAAGAGTTGGGTGAACCGCTCGGTAAATCGGTAGGCTACAAAATCCGTTTCAACGATAAGACCCACGCCGATTCCTTAATCAAATTGATGACTGACGGCATTCTGCTGGCAGAATCGCAAAATGATCCGTATCTAAACCAGTACGACACCATCATCATCGACGAAGCCCATGAGCGCAGCCTGAATATTGACTTCCTGCTGGGTTACATGAAATGGCTGCTGCCTAAACGACCAGATTTAAAGCTGATTATCACCTCAGCCACGATTGATACCCAGCGCTTTTCCACACATTTTGGCAATGCGCCAATTATTGAAGTGTCTGGGCGGACATATCCGGTGGACATGCGTTATCGGCCTATCGAACAGAAAGATGAGGACGATGAGACCAGCGATGATTTGCAAAACGCCATTCTCGATGCGGTGGATGAACTCTATCGAGATTTGCGCGGCGACATCTTGATTTTTCTCAGTGGCGAACGGGAAATTCGGGAAACCACTGATTCCCTCAAAAAACATCGTCCAACGCAATATGACATCCTGCCGCTGTATTCCAAACTCAGCGTTAGCGAGCAGGAGCGGGTGTTCAATCCCAAAGGTGGGAAAATCCGCATCGTCTTAGCCACGAATGTTGCGGAAACCTCGTTAACCGTTCCTGGTATCCGTTGCGTGATCGACACCGGTCACGCACGTATCAGCCGTTACAGCCATCGCAGTAAAATCCAGCGTTTGCCGATTGAACGAATATCTCAATCAAGCGCCAACCAAAGGGCAGGGCGGTGTGGTCGGGTTGCCGAAGGTATTTGTATCCGCTTGTATTCACATGATAATTATCTGGCAAGGCCGGAATTTACCGAGCCGGAAATCATGCGTACGAATTTATCTGCCGTCATTTTGCAGATGATTTCGTTAAATCTTGGCGACATTGAAGACTTTCCGTTTTTAGAGCCGCCTGAAGACAAGATGATTCGGGACGGCAAAACTGTTCTACATGAAGTTAATGCCCTGGATAAGGCAGGTAAACTCACCGAAATAGGCAAGCAGTTAGCCAAATTACCGACTGATCCCAAGCTGGCGCGTATGCTGCTTGCGGCGGCGCATGAGCATTGTTTGACAGAAGTTGCCATTATCGTATCAGTATTAAGCGTACAAGATCCGCGAGAGAAACCCGCCGATAAAATGCAGCAAGCCGATGCTAAACATGCTGTATTTCGTCATCCTGAGTCTGATTTTTTAACGGTGTTAAATATTTGGAATACCTTTGAGGAACAGAAAAAGCACTTGTCTAACAGTAAATTACGGAAGTATTGTTCCGATAATTTTCTGTCTTACATCAGGATGCGAGAGTGGTTCGACATTCATAGCCAGATTATGCAGGTCATTAAAGGCGATTTAAAACTGCACCCGAATACCGACGATGCCAGTTATGAAAAAATTCATCGGGCTTTGCTGACGGGATTGCTGTCCAATATCGGTTTTCGTCATGACCAGTATGAATATCTGGGCGCAAGAGGGCTTAAATTTTTCATATTCCCCGGTTCTGGTCTGCATAAAATCAAACCGAAATGGATTATGGCGGCGGAGCAGGTGGAAACCAGCAAAGTTTATGCGCGTAATGTCGCCAGAATTGAACCGGAATGGATAGAAGCCTGTGCTGGACACTTGGTAAAACATAACTATTTCGACCCGCATTGGGAAAAGAAAGCCGGACGTTGTGGCGTGTATCAACGCACGTTGCTCTATGGCTTAACCCTTCAAGCCGCGCGGAAAGTGCCGTATGAAAATGTGGATGCCAAATCCGCCAGGGAAATGTTCATCCAATCGGCCTTGGTTAGTCACGATTATCATAGCAATGCACCATTTTTTGTCGCTAACCAAAAGTTATTGGAAGAAGTTGGCTATATCCAACATAAGGGGCGGCGTGTTGACCTGGTCGAAGATGAGTTATGGTTGTATGCCTTTTATGACCAGAAACTGCCGCCGGAAGTTGTCAACGGCATCACCCTAGATAAATGGCGTAAAACGGTAGAGCGGGAAAATCCGCGCATCCTGTTTTTGACGAAAGAAGATTTAACCCGTGAGCAGGATAATTACGTTAACGAATGGGACTACCCAGACAACAAGAAAATCGGCAACCTGACCATTAAATTACAGTACCGTTTTGAGCCTGGGCATGATGAAGATGGAGTTACGGCGATAATTCCTGTGCATCAATTAAACCAGCTAACGCAGTCGGCATTCGATTGGTTAGTACCGGGTTTGTTGGAAGAAAAATGTATCGCGCTCGTCAAATCTTTGCCCAAACAGATCAGAAAACATTTTGTGCCAGTGCCGGAAACCGTTAAACGCTGCCTTGAAATCGAACCCGATTTTAAAGGCAGCGTGCAAGAATGGCTGGGCAATCGTTTACGTAAGTTGACTGGCGAAGCCATCCCATTGAATATATGGGAATTAGAGACCTTGCCTAACCATTTGCGGATGAATTTTCGGGTCATCGACGAGCAAGACCAGATGTTGGATTATGGGCGCAATTTAAAGAAGCTACAGGAAAAATATACCGTAAAAGCAGTACAAAGTTTTGACCAGATTGCTGCCGACGAACTGAATTACACGGGTTGTATCCAATGGGCGTTTGAGGATTTGCCGGAAACGTATGCCTTTATTCAAGGTGGGCAAACTTTTGTCGGCTTTCCTGCCATTGTCGATGAAGGGAATGCGGTTGGTGTACGCATTTTTGACACGGATGCAAAAGCCGCAGCAACTCATCAGGAAGGATTAGTTCGTTTATTGCAATTGCAACTTCGTAAAGATTGTACTTACCTCCTGAAAACACTGCCACAATCGGCGGCTGCCGAATTGGCATATAATAGATTGGCGGCACATCCCATTATAAAATCCCATCAAGACATTCAAGCTAATGGGCAAACCTCTTTCAAAGACGATTTGCTGTATTCGATTCTTCATAGCGTGTTACTTGATGGCAAAACCATCAGGACACAGGAAGCCTTTGAACAAACTTTGCGGGAACACAAGCCCCAATTAGTACTGGCCGCCAACGACATGGGCAAAACGGTGTTGGACATTATGGCGTTGTTTGGCGAGATAAAAATGATGCTTGGTCGCTTGAACAGCCAAGATGCACGGTTAAAAGACATCACCGAACAACTGGCTATGATGGTCTACGTGGGCTTTATCCGTAATACGCCTACCCAACAGCTTAAGGCTATTCCCCGTTATTTAAAGGCTATCAAGTACCGTCTCGATAAGCCCGACAATGACGGGCAAAAAATCCAGGAAATCAGCCGCTATTCAACCCGATTCTGGAAAGATGTCGATAAAAAATTAAAAAAAGTCCCATTATTACCGGAGCAAGACCCGTTTCGTTGGATGCTGGAGGAATTGAGGGTGTCGCTGTTTGCCCAGCAACTGAAAACAGCGTACCCGATTTCTGCTAAACGTCTGGATAAGGCTTGGGATGAACGGAATTGAGCCCAAAAATTAAGGCTTATGGCTTTTTGTAATCAAAAAATCTCACGAAACATAGTGAATCAAAATTATTTGTACACAGAAAGAATCAATAAGTTAGGGTCGTTTTTTAAAGTAGTCTTTTTTAAAGGTTGATTTATTTCAAGTTGTTGATATTAAATAATAAAAAGTAATTGTCTTGTTTGTGTGCAATTTAAGTTGAGGCCAGTAAAAACGGCTATTTAGGCGGTGAAAAAACAAATTATCCACAAAGTTATCCACAGGATTTGTGTATAACTGTGATGAAGTTCACAAATGCTTGAAATGTACGCGTTTCAGAAGGTTTAAGGGCAATGCAAAGTTAAATACCGAATAGTTAATTGATTATGGGCGTTCATTTCCTCGGTCATTATTTTTACGCTAACTTTTAAGTAATCATGATATTTTTGCACTTCACAGTAGGCTTTGCGATTGCGTTCTATGGAAACGGACTTTCTTATCATTGGTCAAGGGCTTGCTGGTAGTTTACTGGCCTGGGCGCTGATACAGCGTGGTTGTAAGGTTGTCGTCGTCGATACGGGAAAAGAAAATGCTTCGTTGGTCGCGGTGGGCATTATTAACCCGATCACAGGAATGCGTTTCGCTAAAACGGCTGATGTAGAAACCTTATTGCCCACAGCACAAAATTATTACAACCAGCTATCGGCATATTTTGGGCAACAGTTTTATTTCGACAAGCCGATGCTACGTATTTTTCGTGATCAGACAGAATTAGCCCATTGCAAAAAACGGCAACATCAGGCTGATTATGCTCCGTATCTAGGCAAACTTTATACGCTAGATCAATCAATGACAGGATTTTCAACACCTTTCGGCTTTATTGAACAGCGACAAACAGGGAATTTGTTGACTGTGCCGCTACTAACCCATATGAAACAGTTCTTTATTGAACGGCACAGTTATCGGCAGGACGTTGTCGATTATAAGGCTATTCAATTAGGCTCCATTGTGCATTGGCAGGATATAACTGCAAAACAGGTGGTTTTTTGCGAAGGCTATCAAGCCAGCCAAAATCCGTGGTTTTCCTGGCTGCCTTTTCAACCCGCAAAAGGAGAGATCCTGACTTTGGAGCACCAGGTTGAATTACCCGATATGATCTTAAATTACGGCAATTGGTTGCTTCCATTTGAGTCTGGCAAAGTGCGTATCGGCGCAACGTTTGACCGTGAGAATATCAACACGCAAGTTAGCGAGCAAGGCAAACAAACCTTGTTAAAAACACTTAAGTCTTATAGTCCGGGCATGGCTCAATCAAGAATTGTGGATCATCAAGCCGGTATTCGCCCATGTACACCGGATAGGTTGCCTTTTATGGGCAAGCACCCAAGAATCAATCAGATTGCTATTTTTAATGGCTTCGGTGCCAAAGGAAGTTTACAAATCCCCTGGTATGCCCAGCGTTTTGCTGATTACCTGTTAAACCATAACCCGTTACCACCATCCTGTGATATCCAACGATTCCAAACCACCCATTTCACTGGTTAAACTGGCGCACAACCTTATCAACGGTAAGGTCAAATCCGGCGACATCGTCATTGATGCGACGGTGGGTAATGGTCATGACACCAGATTTTTATTGGATTTAGTTAAGCCCAAAGGCAACGTGTTTGGCTTTGATATTCAACAAAGTGCTATTGAATCAGCACGAAGTGCCTTGCAAGGACATTCATTTACGGAATGCCTGGCTCTTATACAAGCCAGCCATGCAAACATGAGTGAATTAATACCGTTGGCTTATCACGGCAAAATCAGCGCCGTCATGTTCAATCTGGGTTATTTGCCGGGTGGTGATAAGCGAATCATAACAAAGTCGGATTCAACGCTGGCTGCCTTAGCCAGCGCCAGCCAATTGTTATCAGCTGATGGCATTATCACAATTCTTGCTTATCCAGGCCATGAAGGCGGCGAAATGGAAACCGATCAGGTCAAAAATTGGTGTCTTGGCCTTGATCCAGGGCAATATCAGGTCAGGCAGTTTGAAAACCACCCCGATAATCCATCAGCGCCCAAACTCTTTGTCGTTAATAAAATGGGCTAAAGATTGAGTAAATAGAATCTGGTATGATGTGCGCCACTTTTGACCCACTAACCGAATAAGGAACCTCATGTCAGAATTCACTAACGTAACCGTCATTAAAAAAGCCAATGTTTATTTCGGTGGCAACGTCAGCAGCCGCACCATCAAGTTTGCCGATGGTTCGATGAAAACGCTAGGATTTATGTTGCCTGGCGAATACACCTTCAACACCGCCGACAAAGAAACCATGGAAATACTCGACGGAGATTTGGACGTTTTACTGCCCGGTTCAGATGAGTGGCAAACAATAAAAGGCGGCGAATCCTTCGACGTGCCAGCCAATGCCAAATTTACGGTGAAGATAAATACGCCAACGGATTATTGTTGTTCGTTTATTAAGTGAGTTTTTGATTTATACAGTTGGAATTCCATGGAAGGTGGAAACCGTTAGGTGTTCTGCCCCCATATCGGAAAATCTAACGTTGCTTCTGGCTTATGGGTTAGTGTAATAGGATGTGCCGAGTTACGAGTAACACAATACGCGAATGATGCGTTAAGCACATCCTATGATTCTACTCTGTTTGATAGCAGTGTTTGACACATTATTTTTGACTTAATGTGATTTGTAATTGTAAAAACGAAAAAACCTAATGACAGTAATAATTCAGCAGGTTCTTGATCTCTCCATATAACAAACTCACCTACTTTAAACTTATCAATTCCAAGAGTATTAACACCAAAGGGACTTATAAAACTAAAGTATGCATAAACCAAAAGAACTGCAAAAAAATATGGGCTGATAAAGCATTCTGGAATAACATAATTAATGATGTTGTCACTTTTCGTTTTTATATTACGCATAAAGAGACACCCGAATGTTCCATATAAGCCAATCAGTATGTATGCCTTTTGTAAGTGAGTCTGAACAGGCCTTAAATTATGTATTGTGATTTCATTTTGTGAATTTTTATTATTAAGATATTGAGGTGTTTCAATGTTAAAAATTCTTTGACCCCAGCTTATTTCTTCAATGGAAACAAACAGAAGCCCAGCAAACAATATCAAATATAACGTGCCGTGCAGTATAAATCGATTGCTAATGAATCTTGTCGAAATAATGAGAGCCAATATAGATGAAAAAAAGTATAAAAAAGCCTGGATATATTCAATTATAGAGTCTTCTTGAATAATCAATGTATATGTGTTTGGTAGTGCTATTTTTATGCTTAAAAATAGAATAATATATATTATTGGGAATATAAATATAATTGTTTTTGTGTGAATTTTAATTGGTTTTTTCATAATTGTATACCAGATGTTTAGCGTTGGAATCAATCCGATGGTGCGGCCTTTTTAATTTATGGCTTTCTGGTAATGCTGAAATACTGTCTGTTCTTGAGCAACCCAAAGTTAACAATTTTCAATTTCCATTAAAAATTACTTGCATTTTATTGCAAACAGATGGTCTTCAATATACGTATAAATACCTATGTTTATTGATATCAAGAATTGTTTTGCTCCATTTTGTGTGCGGGGTGGTGCTGTCCTAATTCTTCTACAGGGAATGGGGGCAGTTGTGGTATGAACCGCGCCGGGTTTCTCGGAGGCTCCACTTTATGAGCAGTAGGGACGAAACCCCATTTTTCAAGAGATAAACTTCCCCAAAACCGTATCCAAAAAATCCCAGCCCTTATCCGTACACGCATAATATCCGCTTTCTAACGAGATCAAGCCTTGTTTCTGGCAATCTGACAATGCGGGTTGCAAGGTGCTTGCAGGTAATCCAGTCATGTTTTGGTAATGGTTTAAGGTGAATCCGCTACGCAGCCGCAACTGGTTCATGATAAATTCCAGCGGCAATTCTTCAACAGAAATGGTTTGATTACCCCCATTTTCTGATGGATTTTTTAGGTAAATCTCAGGGCTTTTGGGTTTAAAACTTCGGATGATTTGGTCGGGTAACACTAAACTGATCTTGCCATGTGCGCCTGCACCAATGCCTAAATAATCGCCAAACTGCCAGTAATTGACGTTATGGCGGCATTCCCGCCCAGCTTGGCTATACGCTGAGACTTCATATTGTTGATAGCCGTTATCGGCTAATAAGCCTTGGCAGTTTTTTTGTGTGGTAAAGATAAACTCATCATCTGGCAGTTTGGGTGGAAATTTATGGAATAAGGTGTTAGATTCCAAGGTTAACTGGTAGAAAGAAATATGCGTGGGTTTAAGGCTGATGGCTGTTGTTATATCGTGTTCGCTATCGCCAGGAACCGCGCCGGGCAAGCCGAACATCAAATCCAGGTTAAAATTTGTAAACCCCGCATGATGCGCTATTTCGGTGGCTTTAATGGCTTCACGCCCAGAATGGACACGCCCCAATCTTTTCAACAACCCTTCATTAAAGCTCTGTACGCCGATGGATAAGCGATTGATGCCCAAGGCATTGAACTCTTTAAACTTTGAGCTTTCAAAAGTTCCAGGGTTGGCTTCAAGGGTGATTTCTAAATCTTTTTCCAAAGCAACGCGTTGTTTAATGCCCGCTATCAATCGGTCTATAGCTTCAGGGGAAAACAGGCTGGGCGTGCCGCCGCCAATAAAAATGCTATGGATCGGGCGGGTGATTGCATAACGTTCAAGGTCAAAACCCAAATCATTGAGTAAAGCATCTATATACAATGATTCCGGCAAATCCGTTTTGGCGGCGTGTGAATTGAAATCACAATAAGGGCATTTTTTGATACACCAGGGGATGTGGACGTATAGGCTAAGTGGCGGCAAAAGGGTCTTCAGGCGGTTTATTAATCTGACGTTCAGTTTAACATTAACGGCTTTATCCGAATAACAAACAACACTATTTATCTTGCGGCAACAGGCTTAGAATAAATCTTAAGGCAGGGTTAACTTTTTTTGTTTACGTTGTGCCGGTTAATTGCAACTATTTGCGGGGTCACATGCGACTGTTACTGGTAGAAGATGATGAAATATTGGGCGATGGCCTTGCGGCTGGCCTAAAAATGGAAGGTTATGCCGTCGATTGGCTAACCAATGGCAAGCTGGCTGATGAAGCCTTAAAGATGAATTGCTACGAGCTGGTCGTCTTGGACTTGAACTTGCCCGATATGGATGGCTTATCTATTTTGCGGGCATTAAGGGCGCGTAAGGATGAAACGCCCGTGTTGGTGTTGACTGCCAAAGATACCGTACCTGACCGGGTAGAAGGTTTGGACAGCGGTGCGGATGATTTCGTCATCAAGCCCTTTGAGCTGGATGAAGTATGCGCTCGGTTACGGGCATTGGCGCGAAGGAACGAAGGTAGAAGTACGCCGACCATTGAATATAAAGGTTTAGTTCTGGATCCAGCTTCCCATCAAGTCACTCACAACGGCGAAAAAGTGGAGTTATCCCAGAAAGAATTTGAGATTCTCAGTTTTCTGATGGGCAATATTGGTCGGGTGGTATCCCGCGCAAGGTTGGAGGAAAGTCTGTACTCATGGAGTTCCGATATCGAAAGCAATACAGTGGAAGTGCATATCCACTATCTCAGAAAAAAGCTAGACCCCGGCATTATCCGTACAGTCAGGGGCGTGGGTTATATTATTGATTCAGAAAGTGATGCGGATGCCGATTCTGATTCAGATGATGAAGAATGAATTTTTCACTACGGCAACTTTTGTTGGTCAGCTTGCTATCAGCCACCATGCTGATATGGGGCATTACGGCCTATATCAACTACTGGGTCACCCGCAATGAAGTTGCGGCGCTGTTTGATGCGGAACTGGCACAGTCGGGTAAGGTTTTGTTGGCTTTCTTGGATGGCTTGCCTCAGGACACCGCTCTCGAAGAACGCTTAAAGCTCGTCCAAACCAACGCGTTAATCCAAGATAATGACCGGAAAATCGCCTTTCAGCTCAAGTCTGAAAATGACGGTTTGTTATTGCGGGGCAAGGGCAATTTAAAATTCCCCGTATTTGGCTTAAATGAGACAAATAGTAAAGATCCCTTGTGGGATGTTTTCAATGACTTGCTAAAAGCAGATGCATTCGGTCATAAATACGAAAGTAAAATAGCCTTTCAGGTGTGGTCTAAGAATGATAACGTCTTGTTGCTGCGTTCAGAAAGTGCGCCTAAATTTGCTTTTTCTTCTTCTATTAGGGGACTCAGCGAAACGAACATAGACGACCATTTATGGCATGTTTTCAGCATTACCAATGCCACTGGCGAATATGTGATACATGTCGGACAAAAGGAGGAGATACGTAATGAATTAATGGATGACATTTCCAGGCAATTAGTCACTCAGTTTCTGATTGGTTTACCTTTGTTAGGGATAGTCATCTGGTTCATTGTTGGCTATACCTTAAAGCCGCTTAATCGTTTAGAAAGGGCATTATCCAAACGCGAAGCAGGCTTCCTGAAACCCTTGTATACCAAAAAATTGCCCAAGGAAGTAGTGCCTGTTGTTAATGAAATCAATAATTTGTTTGCCCAGCTTGAACAGGCTTTTGAACATGAACGCCGGTTTACTGCCGATGCGTCCCATGAGCTACGGACACCGCTGGCTGGACTACTGACCCAAGCGCAAGTGGCGTTGCGGACGACGGATGAGGCAGTACGCAAGCAAGCGCTACTGCGGATTTCACAAGCCGTACACAGAATGACCAATATGGTGCAGCAATTACTGACTTTTTCGCGTATCGAGTCCGGCAAAGAGTATCTTGCCAAAGAAATTACCTTGGTAAATCGCGAAATTATTCAGGTGATTGCTGAACTTGAACCCATAGCGCACAAAAAACGTATTCAGTTGGAATTTGTTGAAGAAAACGCCAAGCCGATTCTTGCCAATACCCAGCTCATTACTATCCTGGTCAGGAATATTATTGATAATGCCATCAAATACACGCCCGCTGGCGGCAACATCATGATTTACCTGGAAGGAAGCGAAAAAAACCTGCAATTCAGGGTAGAAGACTCAGGCCCTGGAATTCCACCAGATCAATACGAAAACTCCCTAAAGCGGTTTCACCGCTGCGTGGAAACGGCGCAAACTGCCCAAGGCAGTGGGCTGGGTTTTTCAATTGTTGAGCGAATTACCAGCATGTACGGTGCTGAATTAGCATTGGGCGTTTCCCAATTTGGCGGTTTGAAAGTTACCGTGAATTTCTCTGTACCCAAAAGCCAGGTGGACAGCAAAGAAACCGAAATAGCGACCACTAAAAAAAAACAGCTAAAACTTAGAGTGATTCTCCAAAAGTAATCTTGGTCATAAAGATCTTTCAGTTAAACCAGAATATCGCCATCTCGGCAGGGATTGCCAAGATCCAGAAGCCACAGATGGCAAGCGATGAACACATCCCTGTGGCCTGGATTCCGGCAGTCCATGCTGGAATGACGTTGTTGCTGAAACATCTTTATAATCAGGAAAATAATTGTATTTACGGTTCTTCAATCACAGGATTGCTGAGCTTGCCGATACTTTCAATTTCAACCGTTACGGTTTGCCCTGGTTTTAGATAACCCCGTGGCTCCATCTTTACGCCAACGCCACTTGGCGTTCCCGTACTGATGACATCCCCTGGCTCCAAAGTCATAGCTTGCGACAAGTAAGCGATCATCTCATAGCAGTTAAATAGCATGTGACGGGTGTTGGAATTCTGCCGCAATTCTTCATCCACCCAGGTTTTGATGTTGAGATTATGCGGGTCGCTGATTTCGTCGCTAGTCACAATCCAAGGCCCTAGCGGCCCACAGGTGTCGAATGATTTTCCTACCGTAAATGTGGGCGAACGAAATTGCCAATCCCGTACTGAAACATCGTTGGCTATCGTATAGCCAGCAATCACCTTATAAGCCTCATCAATTGGCACATGGCGGCAACGCTTGCCGATGACAAACGCCAATTCGCCTTCATAATCCAGCTTGTCAGATACTTTGGGTAGGTGAATGGCATCGCCGTTACCAATCACGCATGTGCTTTGTTTGGTAAAAAAGCTGGGGAATTCTGGCCTGTCACGTCCGGTTTCGGCGATATGGTCGGCATAGTTAAGGCTGATAGCCAGATATTTTCCTGGCCTGGGTATTGGGGCTTGTAATTTGACTTCTGCTAAAGGAATCCGGTGGTTACCGCTAGCAATGCGTTTGTGCATGGCTTGCAATGCGGGTTCCCCAGCCGAGATAAAATTAATCATTGCCGCTGGAATATTCAACTCGCCAACGCCATCAACAACCTCATCGCCAACCACCGCGCCAAAACGGGAGTAATTGTTATGGGAAAAAGTGACTAATTTCATATTATTAAGCCGAGGGATTCTGATTGAAAATTAGGGAAATTCTGAATAAGTTGATTCCATTCATGGTTCGACAAGCTCAGGACGAACGGAATCAACCACCGTTCGTCCTGAGCTTGTCGAAGGACATAATTAGAACCCACCGTATTGTAACCGAAGCCCAAAGCGCAAAAACAAGATATAATTGCACAATTTGATAAGCAATTAATCTGAACGAGGAAAGAACATGAAGAACGAAAACTGGATTGCACCTTCCATCCTGTCTGCTAACTTCGCCAAATTGGGCGAGGAAGTCGATAACGTATTGGCCGCTGGCGCGGACGTTGTCCACTTTGATGTAATGGACAACCATTTTGTGCCTAACCTGACCATCGGGCCCTTGGTTTGCGAAGCCTTGCGTAAACACGGCGTGACCGCACCGATTGACGTACATCTGATGGTCGAACCCGTAGACCGTATCATCCCTGATTTTGCCAAAGCAGGCGCGTCTATCATCACCTTCCATCCAGAAGGTTCCGTGCATATCGACCGCACCTTGCAATTGATTAAAGATTGTGGCTGTAAGGCTGGTTTGGTGTTCAACCCTGGCACGCCCTTAAGCCACCTGGATTATGTCATGGACAAGCTGGACATGATTTTGTTGATGTCGGTCAACCCAGGTTTTGGCGGACAATCCTTTTTGCCTTCTGCTTTAGGTAAGCTGCGTGAAGTGAGAAAACGTATCGACGACAGCGGCTTTAACATCCGCCTTGAAATCGACGGTGGTGTTAATGGTGCTAATATCGGTGCGATTAAAGCGGCTGGTGCGGATACGTTTGTTGCTGGCTCAGCTATTTTCGGCAAGCCGGATTATAAGGCAATTATTGACGAAATGCGGGCGGAGATGGCGAAGGTTGGTTAGTGGCCATTTATAAAAATGTTCAAGTTTTATGGATGCTAATACAAATCCACAAGCTCCAACAGCTGTAACGAATTGGATCAAATGGCACGAAAACGAAAGCGAAGATAAGGTTAATATGCTTTTTGATCAAGTTGCTTCAAGAGAACTTATCTTGTCATTTCGATTTAGATGTGGGCTAGAAAAAAATGCCGTAGATCTTAAAAAGTATTTAGAAGTCGTTTCGGGGTGGCAATCAAATATTGAATCTTTGGAATGTCTTGGTGAACAGACTTTTAGTTTCTATGACGTAATTGGAATCGTAAACTTGGGCATAGTGGATAAAGAACGCCTTAATGGGTGGATACGTTATTCAATTAATATAAGTCACGAGTTCGGCTCTTGGTTAGATAATTGGGACATTGTTGGTTCCTAAACCTTGTAAGACTCGTCAAATGTAGCATCGTAACTCGTAAGATGCGCCGAAAGTAGGATGTGCCGAGGAACGAGGCGCATCGATCGAGAAAACAATTCTGACGCGAATGATGCGCTTCACTTCGTTCAGCACATCCTACTGCCCAACTTGAATTTATATGGAGTGAATATGAAAACAACACTTAATTTACCTGATGAGCTAATAAATGAAGCAATGCATACACTTAATATGAAAACGAAATCGGAAGTGGTTATCTATGCGTTGAGAGATTTGCTTAGACGAAAAAAAGTTGCATCCTTGAGGAATTACAAAGGGAAGATAGACTTGGAAATAGACCTGGATACACTCCGAAATCGCAATGCAAATCTTGGTTGATACGTCAATTTGGATCGATTTTTTTAAAAAAGGGGAAAAATCTTTAAAGCTTGACGATTTGCTCGTGGATGATCGTGTTGTAATCAACGATATTATACTTGCTGAACTCATTCCTGTATTACATTTGAAAAAACAATTCACAATAATTGATTTGCTTAAAAATGTTGTTTTTTATCCGCTTGCTATTGATTGGAATCAAATCATTGAATGGCAAACAATGTGCTTAAACTCAGGAATAAATGGCATAGGAATACCGGATTTACTTATAACCCAAAACGCAGTGCAAAATAACTTTCCCGTTTATTCGTTGGACAAACACTTTCGTACGCTTTCAAAAATAAGCGGTTTACAACTATTTGAATAA
>JABFSV010000503.1 GCA_013140405.1 Methyloglobulus sp.
CTACGAGCTACGAGCTAATCTTCATCAAATGGGTAAATAGAGATACATAGAGAAACACCCAGTGTTCCAGCTAGCAACATTAGCTGAGGAGGAAAAGTAAAAGACGACCACCCAGTCTGATGAGCTTCTGTGCCAAAATCAAGATCTATGCCTTCAATTCCTTGAAATGAAGTTAGTTTCACAATTTCAGATTTATGTTTTGCGAAAAATAAAATTGCATCTTCAATTTGCTGAGGCAATTCTGAGAAGTCAGCTTCGCTGACAAGAATGCGAATACCTGAAGTTTCATTTAGCTTAAAATTGGTGTTGCTATTGGAGAAACAACGGTCACCCTTTTTCCAAAAAGAGTCTGGTTTCATAGAGTTTTGTTCGATGAATTTTTCGACTTCAAAATTTTCGCCACCAGCACGGAGTATGCAACTCATGAAAACTATCTCAACACCGGCAACCCCGAATCCACTCCAAAATTCTGCGCCCGATGTCGTAAATAATGATCCATTAACACAATCGCCATCATCGCTTCAGCAATCGGCGTTGCCCGTATGCCAACGCAGGGATCATGGCGGCCTTCGGTGATGACTTCGACGGCCTCACCGCGGGTATTGATGCTGCGTCCAGGAAGCCGCAAGCTGGATGTGGGTTTTAAGGCAATACTGGCGGTAATCGGTTGACCGCTGCTGATCCCGCCTAAAATGCCACCGGCATGGTTGCTTAAAAAACCATCCGGCGTAATCTCGTCGCGGAATTGCGTGCCTTTCGCTTCAATGCAATCGAAGCCGCCGCCGATTTCCACGCCTTTGACGGCATTGATGCTCATCAAGGCATGGGCTAAGTCCGCATCCAGGCGGTCGAAGATTGGTTCACCCAAGCCGGGTGGTACGTTGGTGGCGATGACTTCGATACGTGCGCCGATGGATTCGCCTTCTTTACGTAAGGCATCCATGTAGGCTTCCATAAGGGCGACCTTATCGGCATCGGGGCAAAAGAAGGGGTTGCTGTCGATGATGCCCCAATCGACGGTTTCAATTTTGATAGGGCCTAATTGGGACAAGTAACCGCGAATTTCGATTCCAGCAACTTCACGCAGATATTTTTTGGCAATACCACCTGCCGCTACGCGCATGGCGGTTTCCCGCGCCGACGAACGTCCGCCGCCGCGATAATCCCTGAAGCCGTATTTGTGTTGATAGGTGTAATCGGCATGTCCAGGCCGGAAGGTTTCGGCAATTTTGGAATAATCTTTGGAGCGTTGATCGGTATTTTCGATAAGTAAGCCAATCGGCGTTCCCGTGGTTTTGCCTTCAAACACGCCGGACAGGATTTTCACGAGATCGGCTTCGCGCCGCTGGGTGGTATGCCTGGATGTACCTGGTTTGCGCCTATCCAGGTCGTTTTGCAAATCGTCTTCCGATAACGCCATTCCAGGAGGACAGCCATCGACTATGCAGCCAATCGCAGGGCCGTGGCTTTCGCCAAACGAGGTGACGGTAAATAATTTTCCTATTGTGTTTCCAGACATTTCAATACTTTGTGTTAATTGAGGGCGTTGGCAAAATCTTGATTATATTCAGTAATTTGTTCTGCGGTCAGCAAAAATACGCCATCGCCGCCACGTTCAAAATCCAGCCAGAAAAAAGGGACGTTCGGGAACGTGTCCTGCAAAGTTTCAGCACTGCTGCCAACTTCGACGACCAATATCCCTTGTGGTGTTAAATAATCGTTGGCTTTTGCCAGTATGCGAACAACGATATCAAGCCCAGTTTTTCCGGCAACAAAACCGATTTCCGGCTCGGCATGGAACTCCGCAGGAAGTTGTTGCCATTCTTCAACCGCCACATAAGGCGGGTTACTGACAATGATGTCGTACTGAACATCAGCCGGTAACCCATCGAATAAATTCGACTGATACAGCGTAAGTCCATCAACAAGTTGATGGTTAGTTGCATTGATTTTCGCTACTGCAAGTGCATCGTTTGAAATATCCACCGCATCTACATTGGCATCAGGAAAAGCATAAGCACAGGCGATGGCAATACAGGCGCTGCCAGTGCATAAGTCCAGAATTCGTTCGACCAGATCTTCTTCCACCCAAGGCGCAAACCGTTGTGCGATGAGTTCGGCAATCGGCGATCTTGGTACTAACACCCGTTCATCTACATAAAAGGATAATCCTGCAAAGATGGCTTCGTGTGTTAGATAAGCGGCAGGTTTGCGTTCTTTTATCCGTTTGTCGAAAATAGCAACAATCGCTTGCCGTTCTTCTAATGTTAACTTCGACTGAAAATAGAGTTCGCTTAAATTATAAGGCAGATGCAGGGTATGCAGCACCAGCGCAGCGGCTTCATCCAATGCGGTTGCCGTACCATGACCAAACACAAGTTTAGCTTCCGTAAATTGGCTTGCCCCCCAGCGGATATAATCCCGCAGTGTGGATAAAGACGTTAAGACTTCAGATGAAGGTGTACTCATTATTCAACAAAAACTGATTGTTAGGCTAGCAAAGCGGGTGATTTTAAACTAAAGCAGGAAGGGTTGCCGGAATATTAACTTCCGATAATGCGTAATAATCTGGGCATTTAATCGTATTTATCAGAAGCAAGCCTAACGGCTTTATGCTGAAGTTGTGTCATTTTCTCCGATAATTCAGCCATGAAGGTTTTCCGGTTACCTAGCCATTTTAGTGGCTCTCCAATAAACGCATCTATGAAAAAAGGCACTAATAGGGCTTCACCTTTGGGTAAACTTTTCCCCAAACCATAAAAAAACACCGGAATAACCGGAATATCTGGGCGTTCACTAAGAATATGACCAATGCCATTTTTCAGCTTACCCATGTTTTCAGGTTCGCCTCGTGTCCCTTCGGGGAAAAGTATCAGAATTGCATTTTGATCCAAAGCCTCAAATATTGGCGCTAGAACATCTTGTCCTGCGGGCGCTTTTCGTTCGATGGGAATAATACCTATGACTTCTAAAGCAAACCATTTCAGCCAATGATTTTTGAGAAAATAATCCGAAGCCGCTACAGGATGCACATCCTGAATTATCTTTAATGAAAACAGGGACATTAATGCTAACGCATCGAGATGGCTGTTATGATTAGCGACAATAATGGCGGGGCCGTGTTCCGGTAAAAACTCACGGCCTCTGGCATTAATCCCCAAAATAACCAGCACGAGTGGCTTTACTACGACTAAGTAAAACAAAAACCGTAGCATGGCGCTAATAATGCAAAAAATAGACGTAATGGAAAAACAGCGGCGCGGTATAAGTTAAGCTATCCAGTCGGTCGAGAATACCGCCATGCCCAGGCAGAATACTACCGCTATCTTTAACACCTAGATCCCGCTTCAGGGCAGAAATCGTGACATCGCCAATAAAACCTGCCACACCGATTAAACCGCCCGCACCTAATGCTTCAGTGAGTGTTAATGGTGTCAGGTAAGGAGCAACAGCAATCGCTAAAATTGTCGTGGTGGTTACGCCACCCAAAAAACCAGCAACTGTTTTGCCAGGGCTGACTTTGGGGATAATTTTACGTTTACCCAAGGTTTTGCCCCAGAGGTACTGGCTGACATCATTAATTTCAGTTAAAAACACCAGATAAATCAATAAGCCAACCACACCACCCGCTGGATTATTCGCTTCCGGCAATACCAGCAGATAAGCCATGTGGCTTAAACTAAACACGGTAATCATCAAGCCCCAATGCAGTGTGCCAATGGCGCGGAGAAAACCTTGGGTTTCGCCGATTAACACCATTCGCGTAGGCAATAACAGCAGCATGTAGACTGGAATAAAGATAATAAACGTGCCATACCATGCCATCCAAACCCAATAATATTGAATTGGAATGGCAAGATACGCCCAAAATAATACACGGTGATCCGCACGGCGGGTGGGAATAAGCGACA
>JABFSV010000025.1 GCA_013140405.1 Methyloglobulus sp.
CAGGTTACGATGTGAGTTGGGTTGGTATCGCTAGGCCAGAACGCCATCATGTCAGAACTGTTGCCCGCTTTACGGGTGACAATTGAGGCTTTCAGTCCGGGTGCTAATTTAATCAAGTCTAATGCTGATTGTCCTGGTATTCTTGGTACAGTCACGCTTTCAGATGCGCCTATTGGTCTAATAAAGCCAAAGTATTCTTTCGCATTTTCTTTTAGGTGATTCTGGACTTTCAAGCCGAAATCGTCAGCTGCAATTGCAGTACCCGACATGGCTAAGCTTATCGCTAAACTTATTATTGATTTTTTCATGGTGAACTCCAAAGTATTGTTATTTTTAGGTTAAGCATTGAGCAACTGACTCAATATCAATACTTTAAAGATTGCGTATTAAAAACGAATGACGGTTTGATGAAGGTTTTGTGACTAAAAATAGAAAAGTAACTCCCGACTCTTGGCATCAATTAACCAAAAGGGTCAGGAATTGTTATGCAGCATCATGATTGTGCAAAGGCTACAGGATTTGCGTTACAGATTTATGTTTGCTCCACCCACTTTTTTAGTTGCATAGCCACCCAGGCTCCGTCATCGACGGTCAAATCATGGCCAGCCCAAGGATGGGTAAGAAGATCAAGGCCCCATTTTTTTTGTATGGTTTCTGAGCATGATGGCGCAACAAGGCGGTCGCCTTTTGCATTCATCAACAAAATAGGTTGCTTAGGTTTTACTAAACTGGGACTATAACTTGCTGCCGCTAACATTTGGTTAAATACGTTTTTAAGGCTAACTGGGCGTTCCTTTTGTATGTGTTCCCAGTCTTTGGCGATTTGTGCATCCGACTCTCGACGGTTGTTGACCAGTTGCACAATCGCCAACTCCCGTTTGTACAGGTCTCGTTCCATCACCAAAGCGAAAAACTTAGCGTAAACTTGCCAACGTAACCGTTCATAAAATGGATTTAACCCAGCAAAACTGCTGCTCATCAGGGCTGCGCCGCAACTATCCTCAGGATATTTTTGCAGCCATTCCCACGCCACCATTCCACCCAGTGACAGCGCGAGCAAAGTAACAGGTTGCTGTAATAAACCACGTTCGAAAGCCTGACCGCGCACTGTTTCCGTGATTGCTTGGATCGTCGATGGGCTTTTGCCACGATAAAAACAGCCTGTGCCTGGTAAATCTAAGGTTGTTATTTGTGCTTCCGGAAAAGTCGCCTGCAGCAGCGGTACAAAATCGCCCCAATGCGCCGATTCTCTTGCCAAGCCACGAAGCAGTATCCAATTTTGTCCTAGTTCATTATTCATACCATAAACCTATCGCTTTATTTTCATAGTGAGCTTTTTGTCCTGAACCCAATTGCGCCCATTGTTTCGGGTATAAAAGTGAGCGGTGTAAAAAATCAAAAAGCATAAAATGCCGCCGAAAAACTCGTTGCAGCCGATGCGGTAACAGAGGATGGAACAAGCCATGCCGTGAAAACAAATGAGTTGGATTTTTACGCAACCAAAGCCAGGAACCCATTTCCAATGTGAGCGGTAGAAAGATGCGTTCGCCAGAAAACCGCTGCACAAAATCATCCAGCAAGTAATCCCACAAATCGCCGTTGATGATGTATTCCTGGCACATCGGTTCGATTTTATAAACGTGGTGCCGATAGCAACGGTCGAACAATTCTTTTAAGGCCAACGTTTCTGCAATAAAGGGATAAGGGGCTTTACGCGAAGCATAAGGAAACCATAGGCGATCTTTTATCCCAAATCCAGAATGCAAATCCAATGCAATAGATAACGGCGAGTTGAACAGGTGCTGATCGACAACTCGGCATAACGCCTGTGCTTCCTTTTCCATGTTGAATTCATCGCCACGATACCAGGGCAGAAGAGGCGAGATACGGTGCCCACCGTAGAGTTTGGTTGCGGCGACACCTTCCGTAGGGGAGTTACGCATCAGGTCAACACCGTTGCCATTTGACCGCGTACCCAGATAAACCCCTACCGGATTAATGATGGGGACAAATACCAGCCTGGACTTCTCAAGCCGGGCGGAAAGCTCTTCATCCCAGTCCAGCAACTCACAGAGGGTTTGCATATAAGATAAGATGACTTCTGAGCCAATTTTTTCGAGACCGTGGACACCACCAAAAAAAGCCAGAACCGGAACATCAGGTTTAGTCGAACCTAGCGTGATGCAATGGATGGGGAATTCGAGGCTTTTGTATGGGATGCGCTCTATGACTTTAGATTGCGCCCGATCTCCGAGCCGCTCAATAATCCGTTCAAGTTGTTCGAGTTCAGGAAATTTAATGCCTGTCATAAATCCGCGTCAGCAGTTGTTGTAGTCGAAAGGCAAATATAACCTAGTTTTCGCAAGAACAGGTTACGGCAGCAATTCTTTTCCATGCTGGATTCATTAACGGATCAGAATATCAATGCCTGTTCCGTCCCGGCAGGCGCTTTCGATTTTCTTCATACTGTAATCAATTGTTCACATCAAACCCTTAACATTACGATTCTAGCTCTCACCATGAAAACTCTATATGTCCTTAAAAATCGCATTTATTACCGATGCTTGGCATCCACAAATCAACGGTGTCGTAACAACCATTGATAATACCTGTAAAACCATTCAGGATCAGGGCAATGAAGTTCTCATGATAACCCCTGACCAGTTTAATACCATTCCATGCCCCAGTTATCCATCAATCAAATTATCAATATTTTGTTACCCAAAGGTTAAAAAGTTGCTGGACAATTTTGCGCCAGACCGCGTCCATATTGCCACTGAAGGGCCATTAGGGCTTGCTGCCAGAAAGTACTGCCTTAGCCATAAATTAGCCTTCACCACCTCATTTCACACCTTGTTTGCAGAATATATCAACTTGCGCTTAAAAATTCCCGTGTCCTGGGGCTACCGTTTGCTCCACTGGTTTCATAAGCCCGCAAGCCGCATCATGATCGCCACTCCACAAGTGGAAGCTGACTTGGTTAACAGAGGTTTTAGTAAAGCACAATTTGTACGCTGGTCGAGGGGGGTAGATGCTGATCGCTTCAAACCGAGAGATAAAGATTTTTTGCCATACCCCCGCCCAATTTCCATGTATGTGGGCAGGGTAGCCGTTGAAAAAAATTTGGAAGCCTTTCTTAATTTATCAATTCCTGGCACTAAAGTTGTGGTCGGCGATGGCCCAGAGCTGAATAAATTAAAAAAACATTTCCCGGAAGTTGTTTTTGCTGGCTTTCAAACGGGCGAGATGTTGGCAAAAACGATGGCGGCAGCGGATGTTTTCGTTTTTCCCAGTCGAACTGACACGTTTGGAATCGTTATGCTGGATGCGTTAGCCTGTGGTGTGCCTGTGGCGGCTTACCCTGTCCAAGGCCCTTTAGATGTCTTGATCGAAAATCAAACAGGCTGTATGCGAGAAAACTTACAGGAAGCCTTTTACGGTGCAATAAAGCTGGATAGTGGGGTTTGCCGTAAACAGGCATTAGATTATTCCTGGCAAAATTGTTCTGCACAGTTCGTAAATAATTTGGTACCCGTTTCATAATTAAGGAATCTCTGAACAAGTCCTTCGACAAGCTCTCGGCAACTGCTCCATGCGTTGCCCTACCTCCTGCATCCATGCAGTCGAGGACGAACGATAAGTGGTTGATTCCGTTCGTGGTGAGCTTGTTGAACCATGAATGAAATCAACTTGTTCAGAGATTCCTGTAACCAGTAACTATTGTTTTTTGGGGCTTTCAGCGCCTTGAAATTTCTGCTTAATCAGCTTGTCTTCATATTCCTGGATTATCGTTTCAAGCTCAACACTGTCAATCTGGGTAACTGGCTCTGAATCTATTAATGTATCGACGATACCCTTATTCTGGTAACGTTGATAACCAGTTATGACTTGTTTTGCGCCTTCAAAC